>NZ_JBHVYK010000015.1:37421-114470 GCF_042880855.1 Streptomyces sp. NPDC058291 | reverse complement strand
GTCCCACAAGACATGATCATCAACGAACAAGATCCACTTTCGCAACAGACCCTAGGCGGCTAGGGTCTGTTGCGAAAGTGGATCTTGAATTGCGATGATCATGGTGTGGCGCGAGGGGATCTGACAGACCGGCAGTGGGCTCGGCTGGAGCCGTTGCTGCCGGTGGGGAAGAAGGCGGGCAGGCCGCGGACGTGGACACGTCGGCAGCTGATCGACGGGATACGGTGGTGCACCCGTCCGGGTACCCCGTGGCGGGACGTCCCCGAGCGGTACGGCCCGTGGGACCGGATCTACGCCGCTGGCAGCGCGACGGGACCTGGAAGCGGATCCTGGAGCAACTGCAGGCCCAGGCCGACGCGCAGGGTCTGATCACCTGGGACGTGAGCGTGGACTCGACTGTCTGCCGTGCCCAACAGCACGCCGCCGGTGCGCGTAAAAAGGGGATCTGCAGCGCGAGCCGCCCGGCGGGATCGACACCGAGCCGGACGACCATGGCCTCGGACGCTCCCGAGGCGGCCTGAGCACGAAGATCCACCTCGCGACCGAGCGGGGGCAGAAGCCGCTGTCGCTGCTGATCACCGCTGGGCACTGGCATGACAGCCCGCAGTTCCAGCCCGTCCTCGAGCGTATCCGCGTCCCGCGTATCGGGCTGGGGCGGCCACGGACGAGACCTGACAGGGTCCGTGCGGACAAGGCCTACGGCTCGCGCGCGAACCGCTTCTACCTGCGCAGACGCGGGATCGGATGCACCATTCCGGAGAAGGCCGACCAGGTCCGCAACCGCAGGAAGCTCGGCTCCCGAGGCGGCCGGCCGCCGGCCTTCGACAAGGAGGACTACAAGGAGCGCCACGCGGTGGAATGCGGGATCAACCGGCTGAAACGGCACCGCGCGGTGGCCACGAGATACGACAAGTTGGCCGTACGTTACGAGGCGACAGTGCTGGTCGCAGCCATCAACGAGTGGCTTTGACCAGCACTTTCGCCACAGACCCTAGGCGGCGGGTTCGGACAGCGCAGCGGCGAGGATCGGCGCGACCTGCTCCACCTGCCACGGCCGCGCCCCGAATCCGGCCAGCGCGTCGGCCACCGCTTCCCGGTCGGCGGCCGGCGGCTCCCAGCACAGGCGCCGCACCGCGTCCGGAGCGATCAAATTCTCCTGAGGCATGTTCAGTTCCTCGGCCAGCGCGGACACGGCGGTCCGCGCCGCGGACAGCCGGGCCGCCGCCGCGGGGTCCTTGTCGGCCCAGGCGCGTGGCGGCGGGGGCCCCGCCACCTGTTGGCCCGGCTGCGGCAGCTGCGACTCGCTCAGCGCCCTGGCCCGGTCGACGGCCCCCTGCCACTGCTCCAGCTGCCGCCGTCCCATGCGGTGTCCGAACCCGGTCAGCGCGGCGAGCGCGTGCACGTTCACCGGAAGGGCGAGCGCGGCCTCCACGATGGCCGCGTCGGACAGGACCTTGCCCGGCGAGACGTCCCGGCGCTGGGCGATCTGGTCCCGTGTCTGCCACAGTTCCCGCACCACGCCCAGCTGCCGCCGCCGGCGCACCTTGTGCATGCCGGAGGTGCGACGCCACGGGTCCTTGCGGGGCTCGGGCGGCGGGGCGGAGGCGATCGCGTCGAACTCCTGGCGGGCCCACTCCAGCTTGCCCTGCCGGTCGAGCTCCTTCTCCAGCGCGTCGCGCAGCTCGACGAGGAGTTCGACGTCCAGGGCCGCGTAGCGCAGCCAGGGCTCGGGCAGCGGCCGGGTCGACCAGTCCACCGCGGAGTGGCCCTTCTCCAGCACGAAGCCCAGCACGCCCTCGACCATCGCGCCGAGGCCGACCCGCGGGAAACCGGCGAGCCGTCCGGCCAGCTCGGTGTCGAACAACCGCGTCGGCATCATGCCTATCTCGCGCAGACACGGCAGGTCCTGGGTGGCCGCGTGCAGCACCCACTCCACGTCGGACAGGGCGTCGCCGAGCGCGGACAGGTCGGGACAGGCCGCGGGGTCGATCAGCGCGCTCCCCGCGCCCTCGCGGCGCAGCTGGACGAGGTAGGCGCGCTGGCCGTAGCGGTAGCCGGAGGCGCGCTCGGCGTCGACGGCGACGGGGCCGGAGCCGGCGGCGAAGGCGGCGATCACCTCGGCGAGGGAGGCCTCGTCGGCGATCACGGGCGGAATGCCCTCGCGCGGTTCGAGCAGAGGTGTCGGCGCCCCGGAAGCAGTAGATCCGCCGTCGTCCGGAGGGGCGCCTCCGGTGGTTCGCAGTGAACTGGCTGCTGCGGTTTCTTGGGCGTCGGTCACCTGTCAAGGGTATCCGTGTATGGACGGCACCCGCCGACGGAACGTTCCGTCGGCGGGTGCCGGAGGGTCGTAAACCAGTCAGGTCGGTGAATGATCGGCGCGGACGGCCGACGGACGACAGCCGATCAGCGACGGTCCGGGGCCGAGGAGCGAGCGCCGACAGGGACGGCGGACGACCAACAGGGACGGACGTCAGCCGAGCGCGGGCGGGCGGCAGGCGAGGGGGACGGGCGACGGGAGAGGGGCGGGCGACGGGGGAGGGGCGGGCGACGGGCGGCCGCGGTCAGTGGATGATGCCGGTCCGCAGGGCCACCGCGACCATCCCGGCCCGGTCGCCCGTGCCGAGCTTGCGGGCGATGCGGGCGAGGTGGCTCTTGACGGTCAGTGCGGACAGGCCCATCGAGACGCCGATGGCCTTGTTCGACTGGCCCTCCGCGACCAACCGGAGCACCTCGACCTCACGGCCGGAGAGCTCGCGGTAGCCGCCCGGGTGGCTCGGGGCGCCCGGGGGGCGGCGGTGCATACGGGCGGCGGAGCCGAGGGGGGCCGCACCGGGCCGGCCGGGGAGGCCGAGGTTGGTGCGGGTGCCGGTGACGACGTAACCCTTGACGCCGCCCGCGAGGGCGTTGCGCACGGCGCCGATGTCGTCGGCGGCGGACAGGGCGAGCCCGTTGGGCCAGCCCGCGGCACGGGTCTCCGACAAGAGGGTGAGGCCGGAGCCGTCGGGCAGGTGGACGTCGGCGACGCAGATGTCGCGGGGGTTGCCGATGCGGGGACGAGCCTCCGCGATGGACGAGGCCTCGATGACGTCGCGCACACCGAGCGCCCACAGATGGCGGGTGACGGTGGAGCGGACGCGCGGGTCGGCCACGACCACCATGGCGGTGGGCTTGTTCGGGCGGTAGGCGACCAGGCTTGCGGGCTGCTCGAGGAGAACGGACACCAGGCCTCCTGGATGGGGGACGGGGGCCGGCTCGTGGGGCTTGCGGGGAGGAAGCCGGGACGAACCGTGCTTTCAAGGTCACAGTCGTCTTCGGCAGCGAACCCGTGGTCCTTTAGAGAATGATCACGATCTAGTGAGTAACAATACGTGCAATTCGGACACGCGATCGATCATCCGAAGATCGAGTCGGTTTAAGTGGGTGTCTTACGGGACCGAAAATGGTCGTATCGACAAAGAGATGGTCAACGTGAGTGTGGCCCCCTGCGCTGCGGCAACGTCACCACCGACGCGTCCCCCGGTCCGGCCGGCGGTAGCCCCGCCACCTGCGCCAGCAGATCGCACCAGGCCGTCAGGTGCGCCCCGGCGTCCGGCGCCCCGCCCAGCCCCTCGCACGGCGTCCAGGAGGCGCGGATCTCGATCTGCGAGGTCGCCGGGCGCTCCCCGAGCCCGCCGAAGTAGTGCGAACTCGCGCGCGTGACGGTCCCGCTCGGCTCCCCGTACGTCAGCCCGCGCGCCTGGAGCGCGCCGGTCAGCCACGACCAGCACACCTCCGGCAGCAGCGGATCGGCTGCCATCTCCGGCTCCAGTTCGGCCCGCACGAGGGTCACCAGCCGGAAGGTTCCGCGCCAGGCGTCGTGCCCGTCCGGGTCGTGGAGCAGCACCAGCCGGCCGTCGGCCAGGTCCTGATCGCCGTCCACGACCGTCGCCTCCAGCGCGTGGGCGAACGGGGCGAGCCGCTTCGGGGCCGGCGTCACCTCGACCTCGATCTGCGGCCGCAGCCGGGCCGCCCTCAGCGCGTCGACGGCGGCCCGGAAGGGCGGCGGAGCCGATGTGCTCTTGTCCCGGTCCCCCTCGTTCCCGTCATCCATCCCGCCAGCGCCGTCCGACAGTCGTCCCTGAGCCGCAGCCATGCGGGGAAGGTTAAGGGGAACGGGCCCTTCGTGCAGGGCAAGACACCCGTGCACGGCTCACGGACGGGTGCGCGTTGGGCGAACAGGCGCACGGAACGAGCCGCCCGCGGCGCCACGGAAGAGGGACGCGCGGGCCGCGGAAGGCCCGCTGACGGCCAGGGGGGAGCGGGCGAGGGGGAGGACCGGGGAGCGGGGGAGTCCGGGAGGGGGCCCGAAAGAGGCACAGAACAGCCTGGGAGAGGCGGGCCGAAGGCACGGAAGCCGCACGGATGAAGCGCGGAAGAGGTGCGGGAGGTGCACGGAAGGGGCACGAGAGACGCACGGAGGAAGCGCGGAAGAGGTGCGGGAGGGGCACGGAAGAGGCACGGAAGAGGTGCGAGAGGGGCACGGAAGAGGTGCTGGAGCGGCACGGAAGAGGCACGGGAGACGCGTGCATGGGGTGCCGGAGAGACATGGCCGGGACGCGGGCGGGCGCGCCACGGGCATCGCGCGGGGTGTGACGTCGACGGCGCGGGGGTCGGCCGGACCGCCTGCGGCGCCGTGCGAGACTTGCCGTCGTGAGCGCGAACGAGAGCCCCGCGGGCCGGCAGCCGACAGCGACGTACGACAGTGCCTTCCTGAAGGCGTGCAGGCGTGAGCCCGTGCCGCACACGCCCGTGTGGTTCATGCGGCAGGCGGGGCGCTCGCTGCCGGAGTACCGCAAGGTCCGCGAGGGCGTCGGAATGCTCGAGTCCTGCATGCGGCCCGAGCTGGTCACCGAGATCACCCTGCAGCCGGTGCGCCGGCACGACGTGGACGCGGCGATCTACTTCAGCGACATCGTCGTCCCGCTCAAGGCCATCGGCATCGACCTCGACATCAAGCCGGGCGTCGGTCCCGTCGTCGAACGCCCGATCCGCACCCGCGCCGACCTCGCCCAGCTGCGCGACCTCACGCCCGAGGACGTCTCCTACGTCACCGAGGCCATCGGCCTGCTGACGGCCGAGCTCGGCGCCACCCCCCTCATCGGCTTCGCGGGCGCTCCGTTCACCCTGGCGAGCTACCTGGTCGAGGGCGGTCCGTCGCGCACGTACGAGAACGCCAAGGCGATGATGTACGGCGACCCCGAGCTGTGGGCCGACCTGCTCGACCGCCTCGCGGAGATCACGGCCGCCTTCCTGGAGGTGCAGATCGAGGCGGGCGCGAGCGCCGTACAGCTCTTCGACTCCTGGGCAGGCGCCCTCGCGCCCGCCGACTACCGCCGCTCGGTGCTGCCCGCCTCCGCGAAGGTCTTCCGCGCGGTCGAGGGCTACGGCGTCCCGCGCATCCACTTCGGCGTGGGCACCGGCGAGCTGCTGAAGCTGATGGGCGAGGCCGGCGCGGACGTCGTCGGCGTCGACTGGCGGGTCCCGCTCGACGAGGCCGTGCGCCGGATCGGCCCCGGTAAGGCGCTCCAGGGCAACCTCGACCCCACCGTCCTGTTCGCCGGCGCGGAGGCCGTCGAGACCAAGGCCCGAGAGGTCCTCGACGCGGCCGCCGGACTGGAGGGCCACGTCTTCAACCTCGGCCACGGCGTCATGCCGTCCACCGACCCGGACGCGCTGACCCGCCTGGTGGAGTACGTCCACACGCAGACGGCCCGCTGAGTCGCCGGACTCATCCTCACTGCACCGGGCCCGTCCGGTCCCGCGGTGCGCCCGGCCGTCGGGCGCACCGGGTCACGCGACCACCGACCCGGCAGGAGGACGAGGCCGGCAGGCGTCCCGGGGTCACCAGGTGTGCCGGGGGCGCGCCCGCCTGCCGAACAGCAGGCCGCGCGGCTCCGGCGGCGGGGGCGTGCCCGGCTTGAGCGGCCAGGCGAGCAGCATGCCGGCGAGGAAGCCGACCACGTGCGCCGCGTACGCCACCGTGCCCGCGCCGGAGACGCCCTCGCCGGAGGAGTACACCGCCTGCAGCGCGAACCAGAAGCCCAGCACCAGCCAGGCCGGCAGCCGCAGCGGCAGGAACACCAGGAACGGGACGAGCACCCACACCCTGGCCTTCGGATAGAGCACCAGGTAGGCCCCCAGCACCCCCGCGATCGCCCCCGAAGCGCCGATCAACGGGTCGGTGGAGTCGGTGTTGAACAGCGCGAAACCGTACGAAGCCGCATACCCGCAGACCACGTAGAAGAGCGCGAAGCGCACATGCCCCATGCGGTCCTCGGTGTTGTTTCCGAAAATGAGCAGAAACAACATGTTGCCCAGCAGATGCAGCCAACCGCCGTGCAGGAACATCGCGGTGAACACGCTCAGCGCCGGCGACTTGGCGTAGCCGGGCGGGCCCAGCTGACAGCCGGCGCCGCGCACCTCGCCGGTGGGCACCAGCTGCGGGAGCTGATGGTGGATCAACTCCCTCGGCACGGCCGCGTAATGCTCCAGGAAGGCGTGCAGATGGCACGACTTGGCCAGACTGCTGTCGCCCGCCACGGACCCGGACAGACCGGGCATGAACAGGAACACGAGGACGTTCGCGGCGATCAGCGCGTACGTCACCACCGGGGTTCGGCGCACAGGGTTCACGTCATGTACGGGGATGACCACAAGGAAGTAGTGCCCCCGATCCGTTCGGCGAATCGGTGAACGGGTGCGGCCACGGCCGCGTATGAACCGGCAACCGCTCGCGGCACGAGGAAGGCGGGTCGCGGGGACGACGTGAGGAACAGGCGATGAACGACCGAGTTACTCCCCCCATGCACGCCACCCCGGACGGCGAGGCGGAGATCTCCCTGGTGATCCGGCTGCCCTGGGAGGACGTGGCACGACTCGGCCAGGAGGCCGGGCGGCTCGCTTCACAGATGCAGCGCCCGGTGACCCTGGACGAAGCCGTCAGCAACCGGTTGCGAACGCGGCCGGCCGTCGCCGCGCACGCGAAGCCCGCGGAGCAGCCCGCCGCCGCGCCGGTCTCCGCGCTGCCGCGCCTGAGCGGGACCGCCTGACGGCCCCCGCGAGGCGCACGGAACCGTTCGACCGCCCCACGAGGCGCCACGGGCGCGGACGTGGGGCGGCCGCGAGGGTGCGGCGGCCGCCCGCACGACGTCCCGCGCTCGCCCCTAAAGCGTGCCGCCGTGCACCTTCGCGGTGGCCTTCCTGGCCGCCACCAGCACCGGGTCCCACACGGGGCTGAACGGCGGCGCGTACCCGAGGTCCAGGGCCGTCATCTCCCCGACCGTCATGCGGGCCGTCAGCGCGACGGCCGCGACGTCGACGCGTTTGGCCGCGCCCTCCCGGCCGACGATCTGCACCCCCAGCAGACGGCCCGTCCGGCGCTCGGCGATCATCTTCACCGTCATGGGAGAGGCGCCCGGGTAGTAGCCGGCGCGGCTGGTGGACTCGATGGTGACCGACTCGAACTGCAGGCCGGCCCGGTGCGCGTCCTTCTCCCGCAGGCCCGTGCGGGCGATCTCCAGGTCGCAGACCTTGCTGACGGCCGTGCCCACCACGCCGGGGAACGTGGCGTACCCGCCCCCGACGTTGGCGCCGATGACCTGGCCGTGCTTGTTGGCGTGGGTGCCCAGCGCGATGTGCCGTTCCTGGCCGGAGACCAGGTCGAGGACCTCGACGCAGTCGCCGCCGGCCCAGATCCGCCCGTCGGCGAGCGGGCCGCGCACCCGCATCGCCAGGTCGGTGAGCAGCCCGCCGTGCACGCCCACCGGCAGCCCGGCGGCCTGCGCGAGCCCGGTCTCCGGGCGGACGCCGATGCCCAGCACCACCACGTCCGCCGGATACTCGGCGTCCGCGGTCCGTACCGACCGGACGCGGCCGTCCCCGCCGGTGCGGACCTCGGTGACCTCGGCCTCGTTGACCATGGTGATGCCCATGCCCTCCATGGCCCGGTGCACCAGGCGGCCCATGTCCGGGTCGAGCGTCGACATCGGCTCGCTGCCCCGGTTGACGACCGTCACCTCGTAACCGCGGTTGATGAGCGCCTCGGCCATTTCCACGCCGATGTAACCGGCGCCCACGACCACGGCCCGCTCGCCCCGCGCGCGGGCCAGCGTGTCCAGCAGCGCCTGCCCGTCGTCCAGCGTCTGCACCCCGTGCACGCCCGCCGCGTCCGCGCCCGGCATGTCCGGCCGGATCGGGCGCGCCCCGGTCGCGATGACGAGCTTGTCGTACGACGTCCAGGACTCGGCTCCGGACTCCACCTCACGCGCGCGTACCCGCCGCCCCGGCACGTCGATCTCCACGACCTCGGTGCGCAGCCGCAGGTCGATCCCGCGCGCGCGGTGCTCCTGCGGCGTGCGGGCGACCAGATCGTCCCGCGAGCCGACCTCACCGCCCACCCAGTACGGGATGCCGCACGCCGAGTAGGAGGTGAAGTGGCCGCGCTCGAAGGCCACGATCTCCAGCTCCTCGGGCCCTTTCAGCCGGCGGGCCTGGGACGCCGCGGACATGCCCGCGGCGTCCCCGCCGATCACGACCAGTCGTTCGATGCTCATGCGAACACGCTACGGGGGACCCCCAGTTCAGTCCTGCCCGGGCTGCCCTCCCGCGTGGGGCGCGCCGGACTCGCCGGGCGCGCCGGGTGCGCTGGGTGCGACGTGTGGGATCGGAGCCCCGGTCGCGGTGCGCGCGGCGGGGGTGCCGGTGGCGACGGGCGTTGCGGGCCAGGCGGGCGCGCCGGACGCTGCGGCCCGTGCCGCCCGCCGCCGCGGGCGCACCAGCCGCAGCCAGGCCAGCACGAGCACGGTGGCCGCCGCGAGGAACGGCAGCAACGCGCCGAACACGACGGCGATCCAGCGCAGCGTCGTCACGAACGCGTCCCAGCCGCCCGCGAGCGCGTCCACGAACCCCGGATCGTCGTCGGCGGCGACGTCCGGCGCGACCGGCTTCCCGGTCAACGTCAGCGTGACCGTCGCCAGGCTCGTGCGGTCCTTCAGGGACGCCTGCTGCGCGAGCAGCGCCTCCAGATCGGACTCCCGCCTGCTCAGCTCGCCCTCCAGGGTGACCACGTCCGAGAGCTTGGCGGCCCGGTCCATCAGCTCGCGGACCCGCGCGACGCTGGCGCGCTGCGAAGCGATACGGCTCTCGACGTCGACGACCTGATCGGTGACGTCCTGGGCCTTCGCCGTGCGCTCCAGCAGCTTGCCCGCGCCCTGCAGATCGGCCAGGACGTCGTCGTACTTCTGGACGGGGACGCGCAGCACCACGCGCGTGTGCTCGGCGCCGTCCTCGTCCCGGACGGTCGTCTCGTCGCCGACGTAGCCGCCCGCGTTCTCGGTGGTCGCCCGGGCCTCGGCGAGGGCCTTGGGAACGTCCTTGACCTGGACGGTGAGCGCGGCGGTGCGGATGATGCGCTCGGTCACCGGCCCGGGCTTCGGCGCCGCGGTGGCCTTGGAGCCGCTCGCGCCCGCGCCCTCCTTCGCGTCCTGCGCGGCCCCCGCGCCTTCGGGGGCGGCCTCTCCGGCGGCGGGCCTGCCCGCCGAGCTGTCCGCGCTCTTGCCGTCCGCGCCGCTGCAGCCGGTGAGCGCGAGGGCCGCGGCCAGCAGGACCACGGCCAGCGCGTGGGTGGGCCGCGCGGCAGGCCGCGGTGAGGGCGCGGAACGCCCTGCGGGACGTCGAGCCGGGCGGGCGGAGCTTCGTGTGCGCATCTGGGTGTCCATCTGGGTGTCCCCCGAGAGTCGTGACCACTGACGTTCCTTCGACGCCCGGGAGTGCCCCGGCGTTGGGCGCGAACGGTTCCGAACAGGTCACGGTCGGGACGCGGACCGGACACCGGGCCAGGCAGGAGTGTCAGCGGGGTCTGAGAGAGTGGGGGACATGAGCGCAACGGGTACGGGCACCGGGCAGCACGTCGTCGTCGTCGGAGCCGGGATCGCCGGGCTGGCCGCCGCCCACCGGCTGCTGGGGCGCGGGGCGCGGGTGACCGTGCTGGAGGCGTCCGACCGGGTCGGCGGCAAGCTGCTGCCCGGCGAGATCGCCGGCGTGCGCGTGGACCTCGGCGCCGAGTCCCTGCTGGCCCGCCGGCCCGAGGCGGTCGACCTCGCGCGCGAGACGGGCCTCGCCGACCGCCTCGAGCCGCCGGCCACCGCCACGGCCTCCCTCTGGACCCGCGGCGCCCTGCGCCCCATGCCCAAGGGCCACGTCATGGGCGTCCCCGGCACCGCGGCGGCCCTCCGCGGCGTCCTGTCCGACGAGGGCCTCGCCCGGGTCGGGCGCGACGCCGGACTGCCCCGCACCGAGGTCGGGGACGACGTGGCGGTCGGGGAGTACGTGGCGGCGCGCGTGGGCCGCGAGGTCGTCGACCGCCTCGTCGAACCCCTGCTGGGCGGCGTCTACGCCGGCGACGCCTACCGCATCTCGATGCGCTCGGCCGTCCCGCAGCTCTTCCAGGCCGCGCGCACGCACACCTCGCTGACCGAGGCCGTGCGCGAGATCCAGCGCAAGGCGGCGGCCGACCGGCAGACCGGGCCCGTGTTCATGGGCATCCGCGGCGGCGTCGGGTCCCTGCCGCTCGCGGTCGCCGCGTCCGTCCGGGCGCGCGGCGGCGAGATCCACACGCGCGCGCCGGTCACCGCACTGCGCCGTGACCCGGCGCGCGGCTGGCACGTCACGGCCGGGGAGCGCGAGCTGCGGGCCGACGCCGTGGTGGTCGCCGTCCCGGCGCCGGCCGCCGCCGCCCTGCTCGCAGAGGCGTCCCCCGAGGCCGCCGCCGAACTGCGCACGGTGGAGTACGCCTCCATGGCCCTGGTCACCCTCGCCTACCGGCGCGCCGACACCGCCCTGCCCGACGGCAGCGGCTTCCTCGTCCCGCCCGTCGACGGACACACCATCAAGGCGTCCACCTTCGCCTCCCAGAAGTGGGGCTGGATCGCCGACCAGGATCCCGCCACGATCGTGCTGCGCACCTCCGTGGGCCGACACGGCGAGACGCAGATCCTCCACAAGGACGACGCCGACCTCGTCGCCGTCTCCCGGCACGACCTGCGCGAGGCCACCGGCCTGACCGCCTCCCCCCTCGAAACCCGCGTCACCCGCTGGACGGACGGTCTGCCCCAGTACCCCGTCGGCCACCACGCGCGCGTGGCCCGCATCCGCGAGCACCTGGCCGCGCTCCCCGGCATCGCGGTGTGCGGCGCACCCTACGACGGCGTGGGCGTCCCCGCCTGCGTCGCGAGCGCCCACGCCGCGGTGGCCCGGCTCGACGGCGACCTCACCGCCGCGGCCCGCCTCACGGCCGACCCGGTGCAGAGTCTGCACGGCGGAGCGGGAGAATGAGAACCATGAGTGACGACGCCTCCACCACCGAGCCCGGCAGGATCCCCAACAAGGGCAAGCTGGCCAAGGACCTCAACGAGGTCATCCGCTACACCCTGTGGTCCGTCTTCAAGCTGAAGGACGTGCTCCCCGAGGACCGCGCGGGCTACGCCGACGAGGTCCAGGAGCTGTTCGACCAGCTCGCCGCCAAGGACGTGACGATCCGCGGCACCTACGACCTGTCCGGTCTGCGCGCCGACGCCGACCTGATGATCTGGTGGCACGCGGAGACCAGCGACCAGCTGCAGGAGGCGTACAACCTCTTCCGCCGCACCCGGCTGGGCCGCGCGCTGGAACCGGTGTGGTCGAACATGGCGCTGCACCGCCCCGCCGAGTTCAACCGCTCGCACATCCCGGCGTTCCTCGCCGACGAGACGCCCCGCGACTACGTCAGCGTCTACCCCTTCGTGCGCTCGTACGACTGGTACCTGCTGCCCGACGAGGACCGCCGCCGGATGCTCGCCGACCACGGCAAGATGGCCCGCGGCTACCCCGACGTCCGCGCCAACACCGTCGCCTCGTTCTCGCTCGGCGACTACGAGTGGATCCTGGCCTTCGAGGCCGACGAGCTGTACCGCATCGTCGACCTCATGCGCCACCTGCGCGCCTCCGAGGCCCGCATGCACGTCCGCGAGGAAGTGCCGTTCTACACCGGCCGGCGCAAGTCGGTCGCCGACCTGGTCGCCGAGCTGGCCTGACGCCCGGACGAGGAGCGCGGGGAACGGCGCGACCGGCCGATCACGGCCCGCGGCGTCCCCGCCCCCGGCGGCCTCAGCGCGCAGCGCTCGGCTTCGGCTTCGGCTCCGGGCGCCCCGCGCAGGCGGCGCGCCGAGCGGGGAGCCGCCCCTCCAGCAGATACGCGTCGAGATGCCCGTTGACGCACCGGTTGGGCCCGCCCGCGATGCCGTGGGTGCCCGCGTCCCGCTCCGTCACCAGCACCGAGCCCGACAGCCGCCGGTGCATCTCCAGGGCCCCGGCGTACGGCGCGGCCGCGTCCCGCTCGGCGGCCAGGATCAGCGTCGGCGGCAGCTCGCCCGGCCCGGTCCGCACGTCGAGCGGCCGCTGCCGCGGCACCGGCCAGTAGGCGCACGGCAGGTTCGCCCACACGTTGTCCCACGTCTCGAACGGCGCGACACGCGCGAGCCGTGTGTTGTCGCGGTCCCACACGTTCCAGTCCGTCGGCCAGGGCGCGTCGTTGCACTCCACGGCCGTGTACACGGCGTTGGCGTTCTCCGCCTCGGTGGCCCCCTCCCGCACCGGACCGGCCTGCGCGATCAGCTGCTTCGGATCGCCCTTCAGATATTCCGACAGCGCCTGGGCACGGGCGGGCCAGTAGTCGTCGTAGTACGCGGCCTGCAAAAACGCGCCCTGCAGCTGCCCGGGCCCCACCTTCCCGCCGGCCGGCTGCGCGGCCAGCCGGGCCCGGGCCCGCTCGTAACTGGTCAGCACCTCGTCCGCCGTGTCGCCCAGGCCGTACACGTCGTCGTGCCCGGCGATCCACTCCCGCAGGTCCGTCCAGCGGCTCTCGAACGCCGCCGACTGGCCGAGGTTGTTGCGGTACCAGATCTGCGCAGGATCCGGGTCCACGGCCGCGTCGAACACCATCCGCCGCACGTGCGAGGGGAACAGCGTCGCGTACAGCGCCCCGAAGTAGGTGCCGTACGACGCGCCCATGAACGTCAGCCGGTCCTCGCCCAGCGCGGCCCGCAGCACGTCCAGGTCACGGGCGTTGTTGAGCGAGTTGTAGTGCCGCAGGGCGCTGCCCGCCCGCTGCGCACAGCCCCGCGCGTACGCCTTCGCCTGTGCGATGCGCTCCTGCTTGTACGACTGCGAGGGGTGGACCGGTGCGGGGGAGGGGCCCTTGAGGAATCGCTTGGGGTCCTGACAGGACAGGGGCGCCGACCGGCCGACGCCGCGCGGGTCGTAGCCGACGAGGTCGTACGCGGCGGCGATGCGCTTCCACTCCGGCAGCAGCCCGATCAACGGAAAGTACCGGCCGGAGCCGCCGGGACCGCCCGGGTTGAACACCAGCGCGCCCTGCCGGGGCACCCGCCGCTTGCTGTTGTGCGGATCCCGGTGGGTGGCCCCCACCCGGCTGACGGCCAGCTTGATCTGCCGGCCCTCGGGGTGCGCGTAGTCGAGCGGGACGGCGACCGTTCCGCACTGCATGGCGCCGGGCAGGTCCTGCGCGTCGGAGCAGCTCCCGAAGTCGACGCCCTTCACCGCGGCCCGTGCGGCGGCCAGCGCCACCCCGGGACTCAGCGCCGCCTCGGGTGCGAGCGCCCTGCCGGAAACGGCGAAGCGGCCCTGGGCGCCTGGCACCCCGGGGGCGTCGGCGTTGGGGACGCCACCCGCCGGGACGGCGGAGAGGGCGGTCAGGAGCAGGGCTCCTGCGGCCGAATGGAGGGCGGCGGCTCGCATCGGGTGTCCCTTCGGTGCACGGCGGCGACACAAGGGATGGTTGGTTCGGCCTGACGGGAAGGCAAGCACCACCGGCGGGTGTCGGCGCCAATGCCCCCTGTGCGCCCCCCGGCGATGGAGCACGCCCCCGGCCCGGCTCCGATCTCGCCCCGGCTGGTCCCGGTTCCGGGGCCGGCTCTGGTCTCGGCTCCCTGTTCGGCCCCGGCCTCTCGCCCCGGCTCCGATCTCGGCCCCGGCCTCTCGCTCAGGCTCCGATCTCGGCCGTGGCCTCCGCTCCGGCTCCGATGTCGGCCGTGGCCGCGACCCCGGCCTGGTGACTAGTCGGCTCCGTGCGGCTCGCGATGGGCGAACGCGGCCCGCAGGTCCGGCTCACCGATCGCGCGGATCCCCCGCACGGCCACCGACGCCAGATACGTACGCTCGTCGCCCGCGCCCGCGGCGCGCCGGGCCAGCGCGCCCAGCAGCCGCTGTCCGGCCGGTGACGCCCAGCGCGAGTACGGATGCACCTCGACCCGCGCTATGGCCAGGCAGCTCAGGGTGAGTGCGAGGGGTAGCGCGAACCAGAGCGCGACGAGGTCACGGGGCAGGTCCGGGGTGGCGGGGAGCACCAGCGCGGTGGCCCCCAGGGCGAGGACGACCAAGGCGGCGGCCCGCACCTGACGCACCCCGGCCGCCACCGTCGTCCGGGTACCGTCGGGCACCGCGAGACCGGCGCTGACGAGACGTTCGGCGATACCGCCCACCGCGTCCGCGGCCGCCGCCGCGGCACGGACCGGGGCGATGCGGGACTGGCCCCCGGGCCCGATGGCCCCGATGACCGACCGCTCCATCTCGTCGAGCCCGCGCGGGTCGACGACGGTCGCCCAGCCGGTGCGGGCCAGCAGCAGCCGACGCTGACGCGCCATGGACACCATCGTCAGGTCCGCCACCCGCTGCGGGCCGCCGGACAGAAAGGCCGCCTCGTACAACGTCAGATCACGGCTGTGGCCCGCGTCCTCGTCGACGCTCGCCGCACGGACGGCGGCCAGGCACAGGCGGGTGCACGCCGCGCCCGCGACGGCCCACGCCGACAACAGCAGAAACACCCAGACCATGCCGCGTTTCTATGTCATGAGCACCGGAAAACGCCATGCCTTTTCACCATCCGGACCGAAAGCGTCACAGACGACGTGACGTGAGTGATGTGGCGTGAGTGATGTGACCTGAGTGATGTGACGCGCCGGACCGGAGTGGTGGCTCGCCTGGCCGGGCCGTACGGCTGGATGGGGTCATGCCTGGGGCGTCGGCACGGCGCGGGTCACCACGCCTGGGGCTGCCATGGGCTCGGGGTCCCGTGTCCCGGGCCGGACACCCGGGCGAGGGCTCAGGAGCCGGGCGGCGGGCTGGCGGCCGCCGGCGGGAGCGTGTACGTGGGAGACGGCGACGCCGTGAGCGGCACCACGGGCCCGGGACCGGTGGAGGCGGCCGACGATCCGGCCGAGCCGGGAGCCGACGGTGTGCTGCCGGCCGCCAGTTCCTGCGCGAGCGCGTCGAAGTCGACGTAGCCGGTCGCCTCCAGGACCTTGATGTGGTCCAGCACGGTGGTGTTGGCGTCGTCGGCGAGCTCGCGCACCAGCGAGTTGCGGGTGCCGGCCCGCACCTGGGCGACGAGCGTGAACACCCGGCCGTGCGCGACGCGCACGATATTGGCGAACTCGCGGTCGTACTCCGGGCCCTGCGCCCCGTCCAGCTCCGCCAGCCAGCCCCTCTGCTGCTCATTGGGCTCGTTGGGCAGTGTGAGCCCCAGCTGGGAGGCGACGGTGCGCACCCGCTGGTCCAGGAAGGCGTGCCCCTCCACGAGATGCCGGCCCGCCGTGCGCACCGCCTCGGTCGTGCCCTTCGTCTGCGCCTGCTGACCCGCGGGCAGCTCCCACAGTCCGGCCAGCCGGACCTTGGTGATGAACTCCTGGTCCAGCGCGGACAGCGGCCCGTACTGGGTCGCCACGGCCTCCGCCTTCAGCACGTCCGCGCTTGTGGTCGGCTGACCGGAGTACGACCAGACGGGGAAGATCAGCGCCGCGAGGGTGGCCGCCAGGCCGGTGATGATGAGCCCGGTGCCACTGAAGATGCCTCTGCCCTGGATCGGGGGTCGCGGGCGCATGGTGCCTCCTGCTCGCGGCACTGCACACTAGTGCGCTTCGGGTGCGGGACTGGCATATTACTGCGCCGGTCCCTCCAACTGCCTTACAGGGGTGAAGCGTTGCATCCTGCGCAAATCAGGCCAAAGGGTGGAGAGGAAGCGCCGGGAGAATCGGGGTGAATGGGCGGCAAACGGCTGCAATGGTTTCCGTGATCGTTGTGGACGTCCGGCGCGGGATCGGTGTTAACCCCGGCACATTCCGGGTGGGACGGCCGCTGCGAGGCCGTCAGTGCCGGATGAGCGCGCGTCCCACCTGCCCCAGGCGCGACGTCCGGCGGGGCGCGGGACCCGAGCGGTCCAGCCACCAGCGCCGCAGTTCGCGACGTGACCAGCCTTGCGCCGACCCACCGCTCAGCAACAACCCCTCCGCGAAGTCGAGGGCGTCCTGCCGGTAACCGCCACGCATCGGGTGCCCTTGGGCGTACGCGAGGAAAGCGGTGCGGTAACCGCTTCCGAGAATCGACGGGAGTTCCGGCGCGACCTTGGCCACCACGTCCGCCCGCTTCGCCGCCAGCGCCCTCGCCTGCACACCGAGCCGCACCCGGTCGAAACCCTCGGGAACCGGTGTCCCGGCGACCAGGGCGGACAGCAGGGCCGTCTGGGCGAGCCCGAGACGCTGCCGAGCGGCCTCGTCGGGGGCGGCCGGGTGCGGGCGGGAAGCCGTGCGTATATCCGTGGGAGGAGCCGCGTCGGACGTTGCCTGAGGGTGGGCGGCGGACGGGCGCGTCCGAGAAAGCCCCTTCGGGTGCGGCCGCAGGTGTGGCTGCGGGCGTGTCCGGCTCGGTGGACGCGCCTCGTGCCGGGCGGTGACGTGCGTTTCCGTGCTCGGAACGGTCCGCGCGCCGCAATGCCGGCCCCCACCGGTCTCGACGGCCCCCCGGATCGCAGCCAACTCCCCTTCGAGCTCCGCCGGTTCGGGGAAGTTGTCGTCCCGCTCCAGCAGCACCCCCGGCGGAGACACCCGGGACGCGAGGTCGGTCAGGATGTCGAGGACCGGCCGGGGCACCGGATGGGCGTGGCTGTCGTGCCAGACGCCGTCCCGCTCGAAGCCGCCCGCCACATGGACGTAGGCGATGGCCTCCAGCGGCAGTTCGGCGAGCGCCTTGGCCGGGTCCTCGCCCCGGTTGACGTGGTTGGTGTGCAGGTTGGCCACATCGATGAGCAACCGCACGCCCGTACGGTCGGCCAGTTCGTAGAGGAACTGCCCCTCGGTCATCTCCTCGCCCGGCCACGCCACGAGCGCGGCGATGTTCTCCACGGCCAACGGCACGGGCAGCGCGTCCTGCGCCATGCGCACGTTCTCGCACAGCACGTCCAGGGCGTCCCGCGTGCGCGACACGGGCAGCAGATGCCCGGCCTCCAGCCGCGGGGACGCCGTCAGGGAGCCGCCTGCGCGGACGAACGCGATGTGCTCGGTGACCAGCGGCGAACCCAGCGCCTCGACCCGCTCGGCGAGGGCGGCCAGCCGCCCTCGGTCGGGCCGATCCGCGTCGCCGAGCCCGAGCGAGACGCCGTGCGGGACGACCGTCACCCCGCGCTGGCGCAGCCGCACCAGGGAGTCGGGCAGATGCCCGGGGCAGACGTTCTCGGCGACGGCCTCGACCCAGTCGATGCCCGGCATCCGCTCCACGGCGTCCGCGATCTCCGGCCGCCAGCCGATCCCCGTCCCCAGTCGCATCATGGTCCCCGCCTCCTTCGCACCCCTGAGTGGTGACGGTGGTATGGCCCCACCACCGGCCGCCGAACCGCCCCGGACACTCCTTCAGAGCAACATTTGAGGTTCGGTCGCGGGAGGGGAGCAGACGCCGGAGGGGATAGGGGCCAGGGGAGGGGAGCAGGGCAGGAGGAGGCGAGTCAGGCAGAGGAGGGAAGCGGGGAGAGGGGAGCCTGGAGAGGGGGAGAGGGGGAGGGAGAGGGCGAGGGGGAGGGGGAGAGGAAGAGAGGGATCAGTGCGTGCGCAGGGCCGGGTGCTCCGCGACGACCGTGCAGCTCCCGGGGGCGATCTCGGTGAAGCCCGCGTCCCGCACCAGCGGCAGCCCGCTCTCCGTCAGCTCACGCCACCGCTGCGGATCCGCGGTCCGCACGGCCAGCGGGAAACCCGCCTCGCGCCAGGCGGTTCGCTCGTCCTCCGACAGCTCCCACCAGGCGAGTTGCGCGCCGTGCCCGGCCTGAGCCATCGCCTTGCCGGCCGACATGTCGACGTCCGGACTCATCCACAGCACGACCGTGCCCGGCTCGACGCCCGCAGGCGGCTCGGGATCGTCGAGATCGGTTCCGGAAACCTGCAGCTTCGCCAGTTCCTTCGGCCACCCGTCCACCGGCACCGGCGGAAACACCCGCACCTCCGCCGACTTCCCGGTGACCGTGATCCCCGGCAACTCCCCGGCCCGTCGCCACTCGGCTCCCCGGGCCCGCCTCACTACCTTGCGGATACGGGCGTCCTGCCAGTCCCGCATGAGCTGCGCCCACTCGCCGTCCCCGACGGACCGCTCGTCACCGAGCATCACGAGCACGGCGCGAGCAGCGGTTTCCAGGGCGTCGGTACGGCCGGGGGGCGCGGGCTTCTCTATCCGCACGACGAGGGGCAGTACGAACTGCGGAGCCTGGTCGCGGGGGTTCGGCTCGGTCTGAAAGGGACTCTCACTCACAGGCGAAGGCTACTTGACCCGGCCTTGTCCCCAGGGGGCAGTGATCCTTGCGGCTCGCCCGTGGCCGTGGGTTCTGTGGCCTCCATGGCCTGCGGGGGCGGCCTCCATGGCCTGCTATTGCTACCTGTTGTTGCTGCTTGCTGCTTGCTGTTGCACTGTTGCCGAACCGCCGCTCCGTGTTGCCATCCGGCCGTCGCTGTCCGCTGTAACCGCATCCACCCGTTCCACTGCCGCTGGGACGCGGTCGTGGTGCTACAGGATGGTTCCCATGAAACGCGATCTACGCCTGGACGACGTTGGCCGCCGTTACGGCTTACGCGGCCCGTGGGTACTGCGCAACGTGCAGCTGCAACTGGCTCCCGGCAGCCTCACCCGCATCGACGGTCCCAACGGCAGTGGCAAATCGACTCTCCTGCGGCTGCTCGCCGGGATCGACGTCCCCACGGAGGGCAGAGTCACCGGCCGCCCCCGCACCGCCTACGTCCCCGAACGCTTCCCCGCCGCCCTTCCCTTCACCGCCGTCGGCTATCTGACCCACCTCGGCACGGTGCACGGCCTGTCGCGAGCAGCGGCCGGTCGGGCCGCGGACGAGTGGTTGGACCGCTTCGGCGCGGCCGCCCACGCCCGCACGCCCATGACCCGCCTCTCGAAGGGCAGCAGCCAGAAGGTCGCCGTCGCCCAGGCACTCCTCGCCGAACCCGAATTGCTGATCCTGGACGAGGCCTGGACCGGCCTGGACACGGACGCGCGGGCCGAACTGGAACGGGCGGTCGCCGAGCGGACGGCTGCCGACGCGACCGTCGTCTTCGTCGACCACGACCCGCACCGCCTCGCCGGTGCCGCGGACACCGCTTACACGGTGCGCGACGGGCGTCTCCATCGCCGTACCGGCGGCGACCCGACCGTCGCCCCCGACGGCCCGTACATGATCATCGAGGTGCGTTGCCCGACCGGCCGGCTGCCCGCGGAGGCACTCCGCCTCGCCGTCCGCGCCGAGGAGACGGCCGAGCGGACGCACCGACTCACCGTCCCCGCCTCCCACTCCGATGTCCTGCTCCGCACTCTGCTGACCGCCCGGCCGCCATGGCACGTGGTGAGCGTCCGCCGAGACGAGAGCCAAGACGACGGCCAAGACGACGGCCAAGTCGACAACGGGGTCATGAGCCAAGACGACGGCCGACTCGAGAGCCAGGACGACAGCCAAGAGGAGGGCAGTCGGTGACCGCCCTCCTTCGTTACCAGACGGCCCTGCTCGTGCGGTCGCAACGCTGGCTTCCCCCGTTTCTGCTGTACGCGGTCTTCCTCGGCGTCGGCGTCCAGGGCGGCCAGCCGCTCCTGGACTCACTCGCCTACGCCGCCGCGTTCCTGCTCCCCGTGGCTGCCTGGCTGGTGCGGATCTGCGTCGCCAACGAGCCCCCGGCCGCGCGTGCCGTGGTCGCTGCTGCGGTCGGTCCGGCGCGCGCCCACCTGGCGTCTGTGCTGGTCGCGCTGACCTCGGCCGTCGCGCTCGGCACGGTCACGACGGCGATCGTCACCCTGATCAGCGACCCCGTCGGCAGCGACCACCAGAAACGCGTTCCCGTCCTCGAAGCCGCCGGCGCTGGACTGCTCGCCGTCCTGACCTGCACCCTGCTCGGTGCGGCCGTCGGCGCGCTCACGGCGTGGCCCGTACTGCGCTCGACCGGCCGGGCGGTACCCACGCTGCTGCTGGCCGCTCTGCTGGCGCTGGTCGTGAGTGGTTCGCCGGCGCACGCGGCCGTCAGCGGCCTGGTCGGCGGCTCTCACACGGCCACGGTCCACACCCCGGTGCTGCCCCTGGCCGCCGCGGCCCTGTTGAGCGCCGCCGCGATCACCACGGCTTGCGCGCTCACTTCCCGACGATCACCTTGAGGAAGGAAGGATAGGAAGGATAGGAAGGATAGGAAGGATAGGGAGGGTGGGGAGGGGCGAGCGGAACCGGAAGCGGTTACCCAGAGCAGGCTGTCCGTTGCGCCTCCTGCCACTCGCAGACCGGGCACAACGTGATCCCCCTGTGCGACTCCGGATATTCCGTGGGCTTCCTGCAGAGCACGCACTCCGCATACGGCGGCCCGTCAGCCTTGGGCGGGGTCATCGCGTCGATCAGGCAGTATTCCTGACCCGTGTCGTCACTCATGCTTCCAGCGTACGAAAGTGTCTCGCCCGTGAGGCCGGCCGGTGAGGCCGGCCTACGAAGTCGGCGGCCCTTGAGGCTGACCCTGAGGGTTGTCCGAGTCCGGCGAACGAGTCGCAGCATTCAGCGTCGTGCGCCGGCCGTTCCGATGAGTTCCGACACCTTCACGAGGCGGTACCCCCGACGGCGCAGCTCCGGTACGACCGTCCGCACCACCTGCTCGGTCGTCGGGGCGGCGCTGCGGGTGCAGTGCATGACGACCACCGAGCCGGGCTTCACGCCCTGCAACACCTGTTGCGCCACGGCGTTCGCGTCTGTTGCGAAAGCGTCACCACTCACCACGTCCCACTGCACGGCGGTCACACCCGTGCCGCTCACCGCGCGCAGCGCCCGCCGGTCGTAGCAACCGCCGGGGAAACGGAAATACGGCATGGCGTCCGGTACGCCGGCCTTGCGGAACGCGGTGTAAGCCCGTTCCACGTCGGCCCGCATCCGGTCCTCGGGGACGGTCGGCAGCCCGTAGCAGTCGCCCGTGAAGGCGTAGTGGCTGTAGGAGTGGTTGGCGATCTCGAAAAGGGGGTCACGGCCGATGGAGCGGGCCTGATCGGGGTACTCCTCGGCCCAGCGGCCGGTCATGAACACGGTGGCCGGCACCTTCAGGGTCCGCAGCGCCGTGATCAGCCCGGGGTTGTCGAAGTGCTCGCCCGCTGCCGCTCGGCCACCCTGGTCGGCGGTCATGTCGGCGTCGAAGGTGAGGGCCACCGTCTTGCCGGCCGTGCGGGGGGCGTTACGGAAGACGGGGGTGAGGCCGGCCGGCCCTGGGGCGAGCGTCGGCGGCCGGGAAGGCGTGAGGGGGGTGTGCGAGGGACTCGGGGAGGCGAGGCCGGGGGTGGCGGCGGCATGGGGCGAGGTGGTCGGGCGGGGAGCCCGGGATTGCTGAGAGGTCCCGCAGGCGGTGAGAGCTCCGAGGGCTGTGCCGAGTGCGCAGACGGCGATCAGGCGGCGAGATACGGGGGTGATCATCGTATGAAGATATGAGGAATGCGCGGGTGTCCGCGTTGTTATATGACCGCGTTGCGGCTCCATCACCCGCCCGGCCGCCCACCCGCCCGGCCGCCCACCCGCCCGGTCGGCCACCCGCCCGGCCGGCCAGCCGGGCGAAACCGGCGAAGAACCCGAGCCATGAGCGGAGCTCGACGAACCTTGCGATGACATCGGGGGCGTAGGCATCCTCGATGGGCTTGGCGCACTCCGACGTCGGTGCAGCGACCTGCTGCCGGTCATCCCGAGCGAGGCTGACGGTAACGGCTTTCGAGAAGCGTCAACGCCCCAGTCTCGTGCTGGTGCTGGTGCTGGTGCTGGTGCTGGTGCT
The DNA here is from genome assembly GCF_042880855.1 of Streptomyces sp. NPDC058291. Taxonomy (NCBI): domain Bacteria; kingdom Bacillati; phylum Actinomycetota; class Actinomycetes; order Kitasatosporales; family Streptomycetaceae; genus Streptomyces; species Streptomyces sp. NPDC058291. Next base: position 92,289 of record NZ_JBHVYK010000015.1, on the reverse strand, counting down.
GGTGCCGGAGCGGTGTCGGCATCGGAGCAGTGCGACGCGGCCCGGGCCGCCCCTGCGATGCTCCACGCGGCCCGCACAGCCCGCTCCGCTGACCATGCCTAGCGCCGCCAGGGACCCGTCACGGCGAATGTCGTCCCTGGGGTGTAGCAGTTGACGTACATGGTCTCGCCGTCGGGAGAGAACGTGACGCCTGCGAACTCGCCCCACTCCGGGGCCTCGGGCGTCCCGATGTTCTGGCGGCCCCGCGCCATCGGATACACCTCGCCGGCCCTGGTCACGCCGAAGACGTGCTGGGCGCCGTTGCCGTCCTCGCAGACCATCAGACCGCCGCTCGGGGCGAGACAGATGTTGTCGGGGGACTCTCCGGGGAGCTGCAGGTCCGTGTCCGGGCCGAAGACGACGACCAGCGTGAGGCGACGACGCTGTGGGTCATAGCGCCAGATCTGGCCGAAGTGATCGGCTGCGGAGCCGTCCGAGCCGCGCGCGAACGAGGAGACGAAGTACACGCACCGCCCACCCCAGTAACAGCCCTCCAGCTTCTGGGCGTGCGTGATGCCCTTCGGGCCGAAGTCCTGCAGCCGGACCGGGGTTTCCACGGCGAGCGGGTCCGGTACGTTCACCCACTCGACACCGTCGAAGACCGCGCCCGTGGTCTGGATGGAGGACAGGTCCGCCACGCCGGGGACGCGCATCGCCTGCAGTCGGCCACCTGCCCGGAGGGAGCCCACCCCGCCCAGCGGTTTCTCCGGGAGGAAGCGGTAAAAAAGACCGAACGGCTTGAGAAACGCGTCCTCCGTTTCGTAAACGATTCCGCGGTGCGGGTCGACCGCGATCGCCTCGTGCTGGAAACGGCCCATCGCGGTGAGCGGGACGGCCCCGGTGCGGTGCGGGTCGGACGGATCGACCTCGAAGATGAAACCGTGGTCCTTTGCGTAACCGTTTGTGCCTGCCTTGTCCTCGGTCTCCTCGCAGGTCAGCCAGGTATGCCAGGGAGTGGGCCCGCCCGCGCAGTTGACGGCCGTGCCGGCGATGGCGACCCGCTCGGCAAGCACCTTGTTGCGGGAGTCCAGCGTCAAGGCCGTACAGCCGCCCTTGCCGGCCGGGTCGTAGGTCAGCCCTGCCACGGTGGGAACGGGGTGTGCGGCGGTGGGACGGTTCTCGTGGTTGCGCACCAGGTGCACCCGTCCACCGCGGCCGGGCAGGGCGGTCATGCCGTCATGGTTCGAGGGCACCGGACCCTCGCCGGAGCGCAGGGGGTCGCCCTCGCGGGACAGGACCCGGTAACGGAATCCCTTGGGCAGGTCGAGGAGTCCGTTCGGGTCGGGGGCCAGGGGACCGTAGCCCTCGTGACCGAGGCTCTGCGCGGACGCGGTTCCCGCGAAGAGGTCGGAGAGAGCGCCGGTGAACGCGATGCCCACCCCCAGGGCACCGCTACGAGCGAGGATCTGACGTCGTGTCGCAGACATGGAAGAACCTTCCTGCTGGCGGACAGGAACTGTGATCCCGCTGTGTCTATCACCCGGAGAGCGCCCCGGGAACCACGCCCGTAGCACGTGTCACCCGTCGGCGGCCTGCGGGGGAGCCGACCGGGGATACGGTGAGAGATCTGGGGGCGGGGTGACTGCGGTAGGCGCGTTCGTTGCGCAAGCGTGCTCTGCGCTTTTCTCCGACCGTTGCCACGAAAGCGGTTGCCGTCGTCTTTCCCGGTGGTTGTTACGAAAGCGGTTTCCGCTCCCCCTCCCGCGCCCGTTGCGATACCGCTTGCTGGGGCTTTTCCGGCGACTGTTGCGAAGGCGTTTTCTCCTCGCCCTCCAACGACCACCGCGACACCACTCCCCGCACCGCCTCCGCAAGGTCCCGAGTCAGCTCTTGCTGCCCCGATGCCCCCGCCGATGCCTCGGTCGACGCCCCCGCGGAAGCCTGCTCCCCGACGTGGGCTCGCTGACCCGCCCCCTCGGGCCCCGGCCACCTCCCCACCGACTGCTGCGCGGGCTGCTGCTGAACCGGTTGCGGCAGCGGTTGCTGTGCCGGCGTCGGTTGCTGTGCCTTCTCCAGGAACCGCAGGAGTTCCACCGGGAAGGGCAGGACGAGCGTGGAGTTCTTCTCTGCGGCGACCGCCACCACCGTCTGCAGGAGGCGCAACTGCAGTGCGGCCGGTTGCTCGGACATCTCCTTGGCCGCTTCGGCGAGCTTCTTGGAGGCCTGGAGTTCGGCGTCCGCGTTGATGATCCGTGCCCGCCTCTCGCGGTCCGCCTCGGCCTGGCGCGCCATCGAGCGCTTCATGGTGTCGGGCAGGGAGACGTCCTTGATCTCGACGCGGTCGATCTGCACGCCCCAGCCGACGGCCGGGCTGTCGATCATCAGCTCCAGGCCTTCGTTGAGCTTCTCCCGGTTCGACAGGAGGTCGTCGAGTTCGCTCTTGCCGATGATCGAGCGCAGCGATGTCTGGGCCATCTGGGAGACGGCGAACCGGTAGTCCTCGACGTTGATGATCGCGGCCGCGGCGTCCACCACCCGGAAGTACACGACGGCGTCGACCCGCACGGTCACGTTGTCGCGGGTGATGCCCTCCTGGCCGGGGATGGGCATCGTCACGATCTGCAGGTTGACCTTGCGCAGCCGGTCCACGGCGGGGACGACGAGGGTCAGACCCGGCGGGCGGACGTCGCCGTGCAGCCGGCCGAGCCGCAGGACCACTCCGCGCTCGTACTGCTTGACGACCCGTGCGGCGGCGCCCAGATACACGGCGGCTCCGGCGGCGACCGCCGCGGCCGCGCCCAGCAACTCCTGGAGCATGACGACCCCCTCGACAAGAGGCTCGTGACAGCGGGTGGCGCCCGCCGTTCTGTCTGCTCCTGCCAACGATAGGCCCGCTGTCCGGCCCGGGGCCATGTTTCGTGCCCCGGACCGCACGACGGGTTCCGCCGGCGCGGGCCGGGCTATCCGGTCGTCACCGGTTGGGCGGCGACCTTCACGGGCTCCGTCACCTTCACCGGTTCGGTGCCGGCCGCGCTGTGCCGTTGCGCCCAGGTCTCCAGGGCGGTACGGCAGGCGTGGTCGAGATGGTGCAGGCCGGAGAGGTCCACCTCGACCGGGCGGTCCTGCGGAAGGGCCTCCAGGCTGTCGAGGATCTTCGGCAGGCGCAGGAAGGTCGCGTTGCCCGACAGGTACGCCTGGACCGGGCCCGCTCCCTTGTCGACGATCTCCAGCTTGAGGTGCGAGGCCTCCCAGGCGGTCTTGACCACGGCCAGCGCCAGACCGATGAGGACGCCCTCGAACATGCTGACCGCGACGATCGACACGGCCGTGACGACGAGGATCAGCGCCTCGCCGCGGTGCTCGCGCCACAGTCCCGCGACCGTCCGCAGGGGCACGAGCTTGGCCCCCGCGTGGACGAGGATGCCGGCCAGCGCCGGGATGGGGATGTAGGCCAGCGCGCCCGGCAGGAGGGCCGCGAACAGCAGCAGCCACACGCCGTGCAGCACCCGCGAAGCCTTCGTGCGCGCGCCGGCCTGCACGTTGGCGGCGCTGCGCACGATCACCGCGGTCATCGGCAGGGCGCCGAGGATCCCGCAGATCGTGTTGCCCGCGCCCTGGGCCATCAGTTCCTTGTCGTACTCGGTGCGCGGGCCGTCGTGCAGCCGGTCCACGGCCGCCGCGCTGAACAGCGACTCGGCGGACGCGATCAGGGTGAACGCGACGACGGTGCCGAGCAGGCCGACGCCGGCCAGTTCACCGAAGGAGCTCAGCGGCGGGGGCTGCAGGGAGCCCAGCAGGCCCTGGACCTCGACGGTGGCCACCGGCAGGTCCAGCAGCAGCGCGGCGAGCGTCGCCAGGCCCACCGCGGCGAGCGGGCCGGGCACCGTGCGCACCTTCGCCGGCAACCGCTTCCACAACACCAGCACGGCGATGGTGCCGGCGCCGAGGAGGAGCGAGGCGGACGCGTCGGCGTCGCCGACGGCGTCCACGAGCGCCCGAGGCAGTCCGACGATCTTGTCCAGGCCGGATTCGGGGGCCTTGCCGCCGACCATCGAGTACAGCTGCCCGGCGATCAGCACCAGGCCGATTCCGGCCAGCATGCCCTCGACGACCGAGACCGAGATGGCCCGGAAGTAGCGGCCGAGTTTCAGGGCGCCCATGGCGAGCTGCAGGACGCCCGTGGCGAGGACGATCACTCCGAGGGCGGGCAGGCCGAACTCCTGTACCGCTTCGTAGACCAGCACGGTCAGACCGGCCGCGGGACCGGACACCTGCAGGGAGCTGCCCCGCAGGAGACCGGTCACGATGCCGCCGACGATGCCGGTGACGAGTCCGAGCTCGGCCGGCACGCCGGAGGCCACGGCCACGCCCACGCACAGCGGGAGCGCGACCAGGAAGACGACGAGGGATGCGGCGAAGTCCTGCTTGAGGTGGGGGAAGCGGGATATTCGCCCGGACGCGCGGTCGTTCGTCGCGGCGCTCACAGGGCCTCGAAGGCGTCGGTGTCGACGCGGTGCTCGCGCACGGCGCCGGTGTGGACCTCGTAGTACCAGCCGCGCACCCGGAGCCGGCCGTCGGCGAGCCGCTTCTCCACGCAGGGGTAGGAGCGCAGGCGCAGCAGCTGGGCGAGCACGTGGTTCTGCACGGCCCGCATGACGGTCGGGTCGTCGGGGTCGGCGGCTCCCGGCTCGTCGGCGGCGTGCGCGAGCCAGTCGCGTACGGCGGGGACGCCGTCGAGGTCGTCGCCGCGCACCAGCGCGCCGACGGCGCCGCAGTGGGAGTGGCCGCAGACGACGACGTCGCTGACGCCGAGGACCTCGACGGCGTACTCGATGGTGGCCGCCTCGCCGGTGGGGCGGTCGGAGCCGTACGGGGGCACGATGTTGCCCGCGGTGCGCAGTTCGAAGAGCTCGCCGGGGCGGGCGCCCGTGATCAGGGCGGGGACGACGCGCGAGTCGGAGCAGGTGATGAACAGGACCTGCGGGGACTGGCCTTCGGCGAGTTTGGCGAACTCCTCAGGGCGCTGTCCGAACGTACGGGCGTTGTCGATGAGGGGCTGCATGACGTGGTGACTCCTCCTGGCGCGCCGTGGGGGCGCGTCGGATGTGCAGGACACAGGACAGGTGGGGGGGGAACTGCTGTTCTGCTCTGCTCGCTCAGCAGCGGAAGACCTGGAGTCCCGCCGGGGAGTGGTCCGCCGAGGATCTCGACGGGCGATGATGGTGCTCGCCGGGCCGGACCGGCTGGTGCGCGGCCGCGGGGTCCTGTGAGAGCAACACCCGCTGGGGCTCCTGGGGTGTGGAGGCCGCGGAGGCGCTCGTGGTGGCGCGGTTGCGGTCGCGGGTGCGCAGTGGGTCGGCGGGACCGCCGGAGCGGTCGCAGTCGCCGTGCGTGACCGTCTCGTCGCGCATCGGCTTGACCGAGGAGGTGATTCCGGGCCTGCTCTCGGCCTCGGCCTGACGCGACGTGTGCGCGTGTGCGAAGGAGGGTGTGGGTGCGAAGAACGGGAGGACGAGCAGGGCGGCGGTGAGGATCGAGATCACGGCCCGGGCCGTCGTACCACGGAACATGCGCCTCCCTCCGGCCACTTCGCGTCTCTAGTCCAGACCAACGCTTGGTCAACGACTGGTCAAGAAACACGTTAACCCTGCAAGGTTGTTTGCAGGGTTAACTCCACGTTTCCAGATGAGGTGCGCCTCAAAAAAGGGGGATCGGTGGCCGGATATCGACTGTTGACGTGACGCCCATGATCGTCTAAGGGGTCACGACGAGCCGTTCGGCGTCGCGGGCCAGCGCCGTGAGGCGGGAGATCGCGCGGAAGTACTTCTTGCGGTAACCGCCGTTCAGCATCTCCTCGCTGAACAGCCGGTCGAAGGGGAGGCCGGAGGCCAGGACCGGCACCTCGCGGTCGTAGAGCCGGTCGGCAAGCACCACCAGCCTGAGCGCCGTGGACTGGTCGGGCACCGGCCGCACGTCCGTGAGGCAGACCGCCGTCAGGCCGTCGGTCAACGCGCCGTAACGGCTCGGGTGGACCTTGGCGAGGTGCTCCAGCAGATGCGGGAAGTCGTCGAGCGAGGCGCCCTCGGCCGCGTACGCAGCCCGGGTCACCTGCTCGTCGGAGAACGGCGCCGGCGCCTCGGGCAGACCGCGGTGGCGGTAGTCCTCGCCGTCGATGCGCAGAGCGCGGAAGTGCGCCGACAGCCCCTGGATCTCGCGCAGGAAGTCGGCGGCCGCGAACCGGCCCTCGCCGAGCTTGCCGGGCAGGGTGTTGGAGGTGGCGGCGAGCGCGACGCCCGCCTCGACCAGCTTGCCCAGCAGCGTCGAGACGAGAACGGTGTCTCCCGGATCGTCCAGCTCGAACTCGTCGATGCACAGCAGACGGTGCCCGGACAGGGTGCGCACCGTCTGCTGGAAGCCGAGGGCGCCGACGAGGTTGGTCAGCTCGACGAACGTGCCGAACGCCTTGAGGGCGGGCTCGGCCGGGGTGGCGTGCCACAGGGAGGCCAGGAGGTGGGTCTTGCCGACGCCGTAGCCGCCGTCCAGGTAGACGCCGCGCGGTCCGGCGGGCGTCCGGGGCTTCTTCGCCCGGCCGAGACCGAGGAACCCCCGTCGGGCGGCGCCCGACGCGTGCGCCCCGCCCAGTCCCGCCGCGAAGGTCTCCAGCACGCCGACCGCCTCGGTCTGGCTGGGCTGGTTCGGGTCCGGGATGTAGGTGCTGAAACGGACCGAGTCGAAACGCGGCGGCGGCACCATCTCCGCCACCAGCCGGTCCGCGGGGACATGCGGCTGACGGGCGCAGAGGGACGCCGGAGCCGCGTCGGCTATCGGGCTGAGACCTGGGGCGGAGGAGGAGGACGACACGGTTGCCCATGCTACGGGGCGTGCCAGACTGCCTGACATGCGACGGCTGTTCCCTGTGACCGACCAGACAGCGCCGACCCGCTCCGCCGGAAGCCCGCTCGGGGTCTCCGGCGAGGGGGACGAGACGGCTTCGGACCGCGAGTGGAGCCTCGACGAGCTCGCCGACGCCTACGCCTACCCGGAGCCCGGACCGGGTGAGCCGCAGCCGTGGCTGCGGGCGAACATGGTGTCCACCCTCGACGGCGCGGCCCAGCACGAAGGACGCTCGCAGCCCATCTCCACCGCCGCCGACATGCGGATCTTCGGCACGCTGCGCGGGCTCGCGGACGTGGTCGTCGTCGGAGCGGAAACGGTACGTCTGGAGGGCTACCGTCCCGCACGCGCGCGGGCGGAGTTCGCGCAGCGGCGCGAGGCGGCGGGGCAGGGGCCGGCGCCGGCGGTCGCGGTCGTCACGGCCGGCCTCGACCTGGACTTCTCGCTCCCGCTGTTCACCTCGCCCCTGGTCCCCACCCTGATCCTCACGGGCGCCGCCGCGGCGCCCGACAGGGTCGCGGCCGCGGAACGCGCGGGCGCGCGCGTGGTGATCGCCGGCGACGGCATGGGCGTGGAGCCGGACCGCGCGGTCCGGGCCCTCGCCGACCTCGGACACACCCGGTTGCTGACCGAGGGCGGCCCTCGGCTGCTGGGGCAGTTCGTGGCCGCCGGGGTCCTGGACGAGCTCTGTCTGACGGTCTCCCCGATGCTCGCCGTCGGCGACGCGCAGCGGATCGCGGGCGGGCCCTCGCTCGCCGTGCCGCGGCGTTTCGTCCTGGCGTCCCTCCTGGAGGAGGAGGGTTTCCTGTTCGGCCGGTACCGGCGGCCGTGACGCCGGACAGGAGTCGACGACGGGGTCGAAGAGCGGGCCGAAGCGGGCCGGACACGGCCGGACGCGGGCCGGATTCGCGTTCGATCGTCGCCGGAGGTCCCGAATCGGCGGAATCAACCGTTCCGTTTCGATTCCGGCGGGCACACTGAGTTTCGCAGCCTCCCGTGCGAGCACGGGGAAGGATGGTTTCCTCAGGGCCGTGAACGGCCCACGGAGGACAGAGGGCCACGGGGGTCCTCGAAGGAGAATGGGGCGCTGGTGTTCACAAGCGTGTTGATGATCGAGAAGGCCCTGACGTCCGCCGACGTGGAGTTCGTCACCACCTTGCACGGGGACGATCCGGTCTCCTTCCACGTGCTGCTCCAGCCGCGGGGCGACCAGGCGGACCGCCTGCTGCGGGCCATCGACGACGTGGCCCTCGGCGAACTGGACGAGGCGGCGCGGGAGAACGAGACGCCGGAGGGCGACGAGGCCACGGGCTTCGGCGTGCGGGCCCTGGAGGTGTCCCTGCACGCGCTCCAGGCCTCCGGCAGCCAGGCGGTGGGCCGGCTGGTGGAGGACCATCCCCTGGACGCGCTGAAGTCCCTGGTCGCCGAGGTCGGGGCGGACGAGGTGATCGTGCTGACCGATCCCCACTACGTGGAGGAGTTCTTCCACCGGGACTGGGCCTCCCGCGCGCGGCACAAGGTGGGCGTGCCGGTGCTGAAGCTGTTCTCGCACAGCAAGGCGTGAGGCGCGGGGCGTGGCGCGCATGACGTGACGTGACGTCGTGTGGTGTGGGGTGGGCCGAGGCACGGGCCGCGCGGGGAGCCGGCGAGGCCGGGCCCGCCGCGGCCCGAGTCGGCCGCGACGGCCCCCGCCCCATAGGGTGGGGACGCACTGGACCGTCGTAGCGCACCTTGGGAGACAGCACATGGCACCCGGCCTTCCTACCGCCATGGACCGACCGCACTTCATCGGCATCGGCGGGGCCGGCATGTCGGGGATCGCGAAGATCCTGGCCCAGCGCGGGGCGAAGGTGGCCGGCAGCGACGCCAAGGACTCGGAGACCGCGGCGGCGCTGCGGGCGCTCGGGGCGACCGTGCACATCGGGCACGCCGCCGGGCACCTGGCCGACGACGCCAGCTGCGTCGTCGTCTCGTCGGCCATCCGCGCCGACAACCCCGAACTCGCCCGCGCGGCCGAGCTCGGCATCCCGGTGGTCCACCGCTCGGACGCGCTCGCCCGGCTGATGGACGGGCTGCGCCCGATCGCCGTCGCCGGCACGCACGGCAAGACCACCACCACGTCCATGCTCGCCGTGTCGCTGTCCGAGCTCGGGCTGCACCCGTCGTACGCGATCGGCGGCGACCTGGACGCACCCGGCTCCAACGCGCTGCACGGCGACGGCGAGATCTTCGTCGCCGAGGCGGACGAATCGGACCGCAGCTTCCACAAGTACGCGCCCGAGGTCGCCATCGTCCTCAACGTGGAACTCGACCACCACGCCAACTACGCCTCGATGGACGAGATCTACGCGTCCTTCGAGACCTTCGCCCGGAAGATCGTGCCCGGCGGCACCCTGGTGATCACCGCCGACCACGAGGGCGCCCGCGAACTGACGCGGCGCGTCGAGGGCGTGCGGGTGGTGACCTACGGGGAGGCCGCCGACGCCGACGTGCGGGTCCTCTCCGTCGTCCCGCAGGGCCTGAAGAGCGAGGTCACCGTACTGCTGGACGGCGAGGAGCTCACCTTCGCGGTCTCGGTGCCCGGCCGCCACTACGCGCACAACGCCGTCGCCGCGCTGGCGGCGGGCGTCGCCCTGGGCGTCCCGGCCAAGGAACTCGCCCGGGCCCTCGCGGCGTACACGGGCGTCAAGCGCCGGCTGCAGCTCAAGGGCGAGGCGGCGGGCGTCCAGGTCGTGGACTCCTACGCCCACCACCCGACCGAGATGACGGCCGACCTGGAGGCGATGCGCGCCGCGGTCGGCGACGCCCGCATCCTCGTCCTCTTCCAGCCGCACCTGTTCTCCAGGACGCAGGAGCTCGGCACCGAGATGGGCCAGGCGCTGGCACTGGCGGACGCCTCCGTCGTCCTCGACGTCTACCCCGCCCGCGAAGACCCCGTCCCGGGCGTGACCAGCGACCTGATCATCGACGCGGCGCGCGCCGCGGGCGCCGACGTGACGGCCGTCCACGACAAGGACGAGGCGCCGTCCGTGATCGCGGGAATGGCGAAGGCCGGTGATCTCGTTCTCACCATGGGCGCGGGAGACGTGACCGACCTGGGCCCGCGCATTCTGGACCGACTTTCGCAGTGAGGGGCTGAGGCTCATGTCGTACGACGTCGAGAAGCCGGACGAGCAGTGGCGGGCGGAGCTGACGCCGGCCGAGTACGCCGTCCTGCGCCAGGCGGCGACCGAGCCCGCGTTCACGGGCGAGTACACCGACACCAAGGCCAAGGGCGTCTACTCCTGCCGGGCCTGCGGCGCGGAACTGTTCACCTCCGACACGAAGTTCGAGTCCCACTGCGGCTGGCCGTCCTTCTTCGACCCCAAGGACACCGACGCCGTGGAGCTGATCGAGGACCGCTCGCACGGGATGGTGCGCACCGAGGTGCGCTGCGCCCGCTGCGGCTCCCACCTCGGACACGTGTTCGCGGGCGAGGGGTACGCGACCCCGACCGACCAGCGGTACTGCATCAACAGCATCTCCCTCCGGCTCGCGGTGGACGACGAGAGCTGACGACGGCGCCGCCCGACGTCGTCGCCCGACGGCAGCCGCCGCGGGCGACGTCGAGGCCCACGGCAACCGCGGTGGGCGACGGCCAGGGCCGACGACGGCGACGGGCAGGGTGACGACGGCGGCGGGCAGGGTGACGACGGCGGCGGGCAGGGTGACGACGGCGGCGGCCGACGGCCGCGACGGCGCCTGACGACGCTCACAGCAGCTTTCGCTGCACCAGCGCCGACAGGACCAGCGTCCCCGGCAGCAACGGCACCCACACCGTCAGCACGCGGTAGCCGATGACCGTCGCCGTGGCCAGGGGCAGCGAGGCGCCGTACCCGGCCAGTGTGAACACCAGAGCCGCGTCCACCGGGCCGATGCCGCCGGGCGCGGGGACGGCGCCGGCCGCGGTGCTCGCCGCGAGGAACGCGAACAGCAACTGCGGCCAGGACAGGGGCAGATCCAGCGCCGTCCCCACCGACGCCACCACGCTCGCCTGGATCAGCGGCGCCGCGACCGCTCCGCCCCACAGCGGCAGGAAGCGGGAGGGACGGGTGTGCAGACGCCGGGCGTCGGTGAGCGCCGTCCGGACGAAGTCCAGGGCGGGCCGCCGCAGGGGCCGTACGAGAACGTAGAGCGCCGCGGCCGCCGCAGGCGCCAGCAGGAGGCCGACGGCGGCCAGGACCAGGGTCCGGCCCTCCGGGAGAAGCCGGGCAGGGGGCGCGGCGGCGGGCGCGGCCAGCACGAAGATCAGCACCAGGGGCGTCTTCGCCACCGCTCTGACCAGGGAGTACAGAGCTATCGAGGCAGTGGCCCGGGGCAGCGGGACCCCCTGACGCAGCAGAAACCGGACGGTGACCGCGTGGGCGCCGATGCTCGCGGGCAGCACATGGTTGGCGGCGCCCGCGGCGATCTGCGAGGCCAGCAGCAGGCCTGGCGGCAACCGCTCGGGGAGCGCGCCCTGACGCACACAGGCGGCGGCGACCGCGCTCAGGTAGCTGAAGAACAGCCCGGCCAGCAGCCACCAGGGGTCGGCGGTGGCCAGCCGGGCGGCGCCGTCGTGCACGGCGCGCCAGTCGAGCGCCGCCCATGCCGCGAGAAGGAGCAGCGGAAGCAGGCCGAGGGCCAGGCGCGCCGCGGTCGCGCCCCGCGGGCGGCGACGGACGTCCGTGAGCTGGTGCGGGGACGCGGTCCCGTCCGGGGGCAGCAGGGGCAGCAGGGGCACGGCGCACGTCGTCCTTCCGCGTCGGGACCGCGCGGCGGCGGTGTGACGGATCGTGGGCGAGCCTGGGGAGGGGACGAGGGACGGTTCCCTCCGAGAGCGACTTCCTTCGGGAGCGGTTCCCCCGGAGCGGTTCCCTCGGGAGCTGTTCCCCTTCGGTGTGGCGGTGCGGTGTCCGGAGGCCGACGGAGTGCGGGCCGACGGGGCGACCGCGGTGGGCGGGCCGGGAAAGGGGCACAGGGCTGGGCGCAGTGAGGTGCGGTGAGGCTGTGTCATGTCTGCCCGCCCGCCCCGGGGTTCATCCCGGACGCCGGCCGAGGTTCACCCGGCTCGCAGCGCCGACGGCCCTTCCCGGACGCGTCGAGCAGGCGGGGCGGGTGGATGGATGGGTGGCAGGGAGCGGGGGCGGAGAGCGGCCGGGCGGGGTGGGCGGTCGGTCGGTGGGCGCCCGGGCGGGTGGGCGGCCGATCGGTGACGGCCGGGGCTCGTGCGGCGGATCGGCCGGGCCGACGGCGGTCTGCGTGCTGTGGCCTTCCACTCGTCCCGGCCGGTCACACGGGCAGCGTCATCGTGAACACCGTGGTCGTCGCCGTGGGGCTCAGTTCCAGCGAGCCGCCGTGCGCCAGGACCAGGGCGCGGGCGACCGACAGGCCCAGGCCGCTGCCGCCGCGATCGCGGCTGCGGGCCTTGTCGACACGGTAGAAGCGGTCGAAGACGCTGTCGCGGTCCTCGGGCGGGATGCCGGGGCCCTGGTCGGTCACATGGACCCGGGCCGCGTCCGGCGACACGGTCACCTCGACGCGGACCGGAGTGCCCGCCGGGGTGTGCACGGCCGCGTTGGTGAGGAGGTTGTCCAGGACCTGACGGATGCGATGGGGGTCCATCCGCAGCGGGACGGCGGCGGGGCCCGGCGTCACGGTCAGCGGGTGGCCTGGACGGCCGGCCCGAAACGCGTCGGCCGCCTGCCCGACGAGCTCCACCAGGTCGGCGCTCTCCATCCGCAGAGGCGTCTCCACCTCGGCCGCGTCCAGGCGGGCCAGCAACAGCAGATCGTCCAGCAGGACGCCCATCCGGGCCGCCTCGGCGCGCAGCCGCGCCAGGTGCCTGTCCCGCTCCTCGGGCGCGTTGGCGGCCGCGTACTGGAAAAGGTCGGCGTAACCGCGTACTGACATCAGGGGGGTGCGCAGCTCGTGCGAGGCGTCGGCGACGAAACGGCGCAGCCGCTGCTCCGCCTCCGCGCGCACGGCGAGGGAGTCGTCGATGTGTTCCAACATCGTGTTGAAGGCCGTGCGCAGCTCCTCCACCTCGGGGCCGCCGCCGAGGGCGTCCGCGCGCAGCGGGAGTCGGGAGGCCGACTCGGTCAGGTCGTGGGAGGCGATGCCGTGCGCGGTGTGCGCCATGTCGCTGAGCGGTTTCAGCCCGCGCCGCAGGAGCGCCCGGCCGAACACCACGAGCGCCAGCAGCGCCAGACCGAAGGTGACGGCCTGAATCGTGATCAGCTGACCGACGGTGTCCTCGAGATCGTCCATGGGCGCGCCGCTGACCAGCACCACCCCGGGCTCCACCTCACAGGCGCGCAGTCGGTACTTCCCCTTGCCCGCGAGGTGCGCGGTGCTCAGCACCTCCGCGTCGGCGGCCGTCTGCGCCTTGGCCAGCGCGGTGAGCTCGTCGATGTCCCCGGGCACGTCCCCGGGGTCCTCGGGCTTGCGCAGCACGGGCGCGCCGTCGCGTACGTCGTAAACGGCGTAGTACCAGCCCCAGTACTTCTTCCCGGTCAGCGAGCCGGAGTCCACGATGCTCTTGGACTGGGCGACCTGCGCGATCCCGAGCTGGTCGTCCAGCTGAGCCGAGAGATAGTCGCGCATGTACGTGGTCAGGGCAGTGCCGACCACCGCGAACACCACCAGCGACAGCGCGCCCAGACCGAGCGCCAGCCGGGTGCCGAGCCGCAGCCCGCGGTAGGACCGCCAGTGCCGGGCGATCACTCGGCCGCCTGTCGGATCACGTATCCGAAACCGCGTACCGTCTGGATCAGCGGGTCGTCGCCGGTCGCGTCGAGTTTGCGGCGCAGCCGGCTGACGACCAGTTCGACGACGTTGGAACGACCGCCGAAACCGTATTCCCAGACATGATCGAGGATCTGCGCCTTGGTGAGCACGGTCGGGGACTTGCGCATCAGATAGCGCAGGACTTCGTACTCGGTGGGCGTGAGCGTCAGCAGCTTTCCGTCGCGCCGGACCTCACGGGTGTCCTCGTCCATGACGAGATCCGCCACCCGCAGCACCGAACGCTGGAAACCGGGCCCGGTGCTGCGCCGCAGCACCGTCCGCAAGCGGGCCATCAGCTCTTCGACGGCAAACGGTTTCACCAGGTAGTCGTCCCCGCCCCGGGTCAGCCCGGCGACCCGGTCGGCGATCCCGTCGCGGGCTGTCAGGAACACGACCGGCACCATGGTTCCGGAGCGCCGCAGACGGTCGAGCACGCCGAAGCCGTCGAGGTCGGGCAGCATCAGGTCGAGCACCACGATGTCGGGATGGAAGTCTGCGGCGCGACGCAGCGCCTCCTCTCCCGAGTTCGCGGTGACCGCGTCCCAGCCCTCGTAGCGGGCGACCGTCGCCACGAGATCGGCGATCGGCGGGTCGTCGTCCACGACGAGGAGTCGTACTTTTTCCACCCGCTCATAGTGCGTCACCCGCCGCGCGACGCCGGCCCCGCGTCTCTCCAGCGCGCGGATCGATAGGATCTTGAAAGTTGTACGACAGGAAAACGACAGCACAGCACGGACAAGCTCTGTGTTCTGAGGCCCCGATCGAGGAGTTTCCGTCCGTGACCACCGTCCAGTCGCCACCCGTGCCCCCCACGGCGATACGTCCGAAAGCGGTGGCCCGCACCGGCCTGTACGCCGTGCTGGCCGCCAACGCGGTTGCCGTGACCTCTTTCGCCGTGCAGGCGGGGTTCGCCTCCAACGCGCTGGTCGTCGTCGGCCGGTTCGCAGGCCTGTACGCCGCCCTGCTGATGGCGTTCCAACTGTTGCTGGTGGCCCGGCTGCCCTGGCTGGACCGCCGCATCGGCATGGACCGGCTGACCAACTGGCACCGCTGGACCGGCTTCGGCCTGCTGTGGACGCTGGTCGGGCACGTGGTGTTCATCGCCTTCGGTTACGCCGAGTCCTCCTCGATGAACCCGGTGAACCAGCTCGTCGACCTGGCGGAAACAGTCGAAGGCGTTTTCCGCGCCGTGGTCGCGATGGGACTGATCCTGGTCGTCGGCGGTGTCTCCGCCCGCTGGACCCGCCGCCGGCTCGCCTACGAGACCTGGCACTTCATCCACCTGTACACCTATGTCGCCGTCGTGTTGGCCTTCACCCACCAGGTCGCGGCCGGGACGACGTTCACCACGTCGTCCACCGCGACGGTGTACTGGTACACGGTGTGGGGCGTGGCCCTCGGCTCGGTGCTCCTGGGCCGACTCGCCCTGCCTCTGTGGCGGAACTGGCGGCACCAGTTGCGCGTCGAGGCGGTCGTGCCCGAGGCCGACAACGTCGTCAGCGTGTACATCACCGGCCGCGACCTCGACAGGCTGCCAGCCCGGGCCGGACAGTTCTTCCTGTGGCGGTTCCTGACCAAGGACCGTTGGTGGCAGGCGAACCCCTTCTCCCTGTCGGCCGCGCCCGACGGCACCCGGCTGCGGCTCACCGCCAAGGCGGCCGGCGACGGCTCCGCGGGCCTGCGCCACCTCATGCCCGGCACCCGCGTCTTCGCCGAGGGCCCCTACGGAGCCTTCACCGCGATGCACCGCACCCGCCCGGAAGCCCTGCTCATCGCCGGCGGCGTCGGCGTCACCCCGATCCGCGCGCTGCTGGAGGAGATCCACGGGCACGCGGTCGTCGTCTACCGGGTGGCCGGCGAGCGCGACGCCGTCCTCTACGAGGAGCTGCGCGAGCTGGCCGTCGCCAAGGGCGCCGAGCTCCACCTGGTCACCGGACCGCCGGTGCCCGACCGGCTGGCGCCGCGCGAACTGGCCGCGCTCGTACCGGACATCGCGCAGCGGGACGTCTTCCTGTGCGGACCGCCGCCGATGATGAACGCGGTCCTCGGCACGCTGCGCGAGCTCGGTGTGCCCAAGCCCCAGATCCACTTCGAGCGCTTCAGCCTGGCGGGATGAGAGAGACATCGTGAAGCGAGCCGTACCTGTCCTGGTCCTGTCCGTGGCGGGCCTGATCCCGGTCTGGCGCTACGAGCCGTCGACCGGGACGACGTCCACCACCGAGGCCGCCTCGACGCCCTCCGTGTCCTCCTCCGGTCCGTCCTCCGGCTCCGCCTCGTCCTCGGGGTCGGTGGTCGTCACCGGCACGACCGTGACCACGGAGAAGGGCGACGTGCAGGTCCAGGTCACCTACGACGGCGACAAGATCACGGCTGTGACCTTGCTGAAGCAGCCGAACCACCCGCAGACGACCGCCGCGGTACCGCAACTCGTTGCGGAAACGCTTACCGCGCAGAGTGCGGACATAGACACCGTTTCCGGCGCGACCCTGACAAGCGACGGTTACAAGGAGTCCCTCCAGGCCGCGATCGACGCGAAGGCCGCCTGACGTGCGGCGCGTCGAGCAGGTCATGGGCTTCCCGGTCTCCCTGCGGATCGACGACCCCGGCGTTCCCGAGGAAGCCGGGGAGGCAGGGGACGCCGTGTTCGCCTGGCTGCGCGAGGTCGACGCACGGTTCAGCCCCTTCAAGGACGACAGCGAGGTGTCCCGTTACGACCGGGGTGAGCTGTCGGCCGACGAACTGAGTGCCGACCTCGTGGAAGTTCTCGACATCTGCGAGCGCTACCGGGCGGACACCGCGGGCGCCTTCGACGTCCGGCTGCCCGGCCGCGGCCTCGACCCCTGCGCGGTGGTCAAGGGCTGGTCCGTGCAGCGGGCGGCCGGGCTGCTCACCGGCGCCGGGCGCAGCCGGTTCTGTCTCAACGCCGGCGGCGACGTGGTCGTCTCCGGCGGACCCTGGCGGGTCGGCGTACGGCACCCCGAGTTCGCCGACCGACTGTGCGCCGTCCTCGACCTCACCGACGCCGCGGTCGCGACCTCGGCACGGTACGAACGCGGCGACCACATCCTCGACGGCCGCACCGGACGGCCGGTCACCGGCATCGACAGCCTCACCGTCGTCGCGCCGACCCTGACCGAGGCCGATGCCGTCGCCACGGCCGCCTTCGCCTTGGGCGCGGAGGGCGTCGAGTGGGCGGCCGGGCGGCACGGCTGCGAGGTGTACGCCGTGCTGCCCGGCGGGCGGGTCCTGCGCAGCAGCGGCTTCCCGACGGCGGAGACAGCGGCCGCGTGAGCGTCGAAGCGGGGGCGCTGGGAGCGGCCGTGTGGCTCCTCGGATGGGGCGCGGCCGTCCTCGCCTGGACGTCGGGCCGGGCACCACGCGACACCCACCGTCGCGCCAACGCCGGTGCCGCTGAACGGGGTTGAGGATGCGAGGAGGGCGACCGGTGTTTCTGCAAACCGGTCTGTCCGGTGCGATGTTGTGTTTCTGCGACGCCGGTGTCTGTCTGGCAGTGCCTGGGCCTGTGCGGGCGCGGCTGCCCGGGTTGGTGGGTGCTGGGTTCGCGAACGCGATCTGCTCTCCATCGCTTGCGGTTGCGGCGATGCGGGCGGCTCAGAAGGTGTCGAGCGCGCCCACGGCCGCACGGATGTGGGCCGGCCCAAGACGCGGCCGCTCTCCGGCGCACCACCAGGAGAGCCGCCCCTCCCCCTCGCGCGCATGCATGCCCAGGTTGTGTTCGACGCACAGGGGCCACGCCTGCCCCAGACGCTCAGCGACGGTATCCTGCGCGGCGTCGGCGACGATCGCCAAGGCATGAGCAAAATCTTCGGCCACCTTCGGGTACAGGTGACCGCCGTGCCACTCGCCATTGGCCAGCGCAACGTAGACATACTCCGGCTCGCCCTCCTCGTAGGAAGGCTGGGCCACCAGTTGCAGGGGCCCCTGCTCAGGAAGAGTCACTGCCAGGTCCCGGTTGAGGAGCGGAAGCGCCTCGTCCCACAAGGGGTACTCGCCCAGCGAGACGCGACGGAGCCCGGGACCGTCGAAGAGAGCATGCATAGGGCCATCCTCCACTACGGACGGCCGAACGCCGGTCTCGACCTGCTGCCCGCCAAGCCGGTCTGGGCCAACTTCTCCGGACTCGCCGACGGCATCTCGGGGATCCGCGATCGCGCACCAGGTCGTTACTTGCCGGCTTGCGCCGGCAAGCGCTTCTGGAAACGGATACTCAGCGATTCTCCGATCGTCGGTCGGTCACCGGTCACTGGCCCTCGTTGCGGGGTGCCCTGTTACTGACGTCGGTCACCGGTTTCCGGAAGTTACCGCGGGGCTGCGTCACCCGGGCACGGCGTCGATCCGGCGCCCGAGGGCGAGAACAGCAGGAAGGCGGGCACCGGTGCAACCGGTGCCCGCCTTCCGCCTGCACGACGATGCGGTATGGCCCGCGCGTGCCGGGCGTGGTGCGTGGCGTGCGTGGGTGCGTGCCATCCGTGCCATACCGGGTTCTCAGCTGACGTCGGAGGCGTCCAGGCGGTACAGACCGCTGTAGTCGGATTCGGCCGTGCCGTTCGCCTTCACCCAGGTGGAGATCCCAGAGCCGGTCGAGCCCTGGCGGCTGTCGCCGACGACTATGTAGTGCAGTTTGCCCGACTTCACCAGGCTCTTGAGTTCGGCGAGCGTCATCGCGTTGTCGGTGCCGGACCAGCCGCCCATCGAGATGACCGGCTCACCCGACCCCAGGATGACGGATGCGGCCGTCTGATCGGTGGCCACCGCCAGCAGCCAGCTCGCGCCGTCTCGGTTCTTCTTCAAATACGTGATCATGGCGGACGACACCTCACCGCTACCGCCCATGCCACCGCTGGTGCGGCCCCCGGCGGTGCCGGATCCAGCCGAACCGGACTCCGTCGAACCGGACTCCGTCGTACCGGACGCGCCCGAGCTTCCGCTCGTCGAGCCGCTGTCGGTCGACGGAGGCCCGCCCATGGACTGGCCGTTGCCCGAACCGTTCGTCATCTCACCGGAGTTCATGCCGGGCCCACCGTTCACGCCGGCCGGCCGCCGGCCGTCGCCCATGCCGCCCATGCCGCCGGTGTTCGGGCCCGCCGTCGGGTTGGTGCCGTTGGTGGCGGTGACGGCGGCCGAGACCGAGTAGGCGGCCGGACCGGCGAGCAGGGCCACGACGGCCGCCAGGGTCGCGAGGCCCGTCAGCCGCTGTCGCTTCGTGAACCGGCCGACCAGCAGCCCGATCACCGCCGCGGCGCCCGCCACGCCGGCCACGTTCTCGGCGACCGTGTACAGCGTCCCGGAGCCGGAGACCCGCTGCAGCAGGACGACCGCCCACACCGAACTCGCCGCGACGGCGACGGGCAGCACCCAGCCCCACCTCGCCGCCGCGCCTTCCCGGAACGCCTGGTGGAGCAGCACGCCGCCCGCGCCGGCCAGGGCCGCGACGCCGGGGGCCATGGCGGTGACGTAGTACGGGTGGAAGGTCCCTTCGGCGAGGGCGAAGGTGAGGTAGTGCAGGACGAACCAGCCGCCCCACAGCATCAGCGCGGCCCGTTTCGCGTCGGTGCGGGGCGCCCGGCCGCGCAGGATCAGACCCGCGGCCAGGGCGATCGCCGCGAAGGGGATGAGCCAGGAGATCTGACCGCCCATGATGTCGTTGAACATCCGGTACAGGCCGGCCTCGCCGCCGAAGCTCGCGCCGTTGCCCTGCGAGCCGACCGACGAACTCGCGCCGAAGATGCGGCCGAAGCCGTTGTAGCCGACGACCAGGTCCCAGACCGTGTTGTCGGTCGAGCCGCCGATGTAGGGGCGGGCGGAGGCCGGGATCAGATCGACGACCACCATCCACCAGGCGCTGGACACGAGCAGCGCGACCGTGCCGACGGCAAGGTTGCGTATGCGCTTGCCCAGCGAGGCGTTCGCGGCCCACAGATACACCAGGAAGAAAGCCGGCAGGACGACGTAGGCCTGCATCATCTTCGTGTTGAACGCGAAACCGACGGCGACGCCGGACCAGACCAGCGGCATCAGCCGACCGGTGCGCACCGCTTTCAGCAACGTGGCCGCGGCCAGCAGCATGAGGAAGACGAGGATCGGATCGGGATTGGTGTCACGGGTGATGGCGACCGTGATGGGGGTGAGGGTCAACGCCAGCGCGGAGACCGTGCCCGCCACCGCGCCGAAGTCCCGCTTGATCAGCCGGTACAGAAGCGCTACGGAACCGGTTCCCGCAGCGATCATCGGCAGCATCAACTGCCAGGTTCCGTAACCGAAGGCACGGGCGGACAGCCCCATCACCCACAGGGCGAACGGCGGTTTGTCGACCGTGATGAAGCTGCCGGCGTCGAGGGCGCCGAAGAAGAACGCCTTCCAGCTCTTGGTGCCGCTGTAGACGGCGGCGTCGTAGAAGGTGTTGCCGGTGATCGAGGAGAGGTTCCAGGCGTACAGGGCCGTGGCCAGGACGAGGATCGCCCACAGGGCCGGGCGGGCCCAGCGGGGATCCTCGGGGGCGCCGGTGAACAGGCGCCTGGCGCGGGAGGCGGGCCCTCCGTCGGACGGCGGGCCCGCCCGGTGGCGGGGGCCGTCCTCGCGGACGGGGGCGGGGGGCGGGGCGAAGGTCGTCATGACGCGTACTCCAGGTGGGTGTTCGCCCCGGCGGGCAGGAGGGTGGAAGGGGCGGCGGCGCGTGCGTCCGGCACCCGAGGGGTGCTCCTCGGCCGTGGCACGGCGAAGATTGCGGGTGCGGCCGGTGAGGGCGCGGCGGAGCGTCCGGCCGGTGCTCCCGAAGTCGGCGACGGTCGTTGGGACGATGACGTCCCGGGTGTCGGGGGCGTCGGCCCGGTCGACCGGCGCACTGCCGGAGCCGCAGCCGGGGTTGCCGGTCCAACCGGCCCCGGATCAGCTGTCTCGGTGCGCAAGGACGAGGCTGCGTTCGCCGCGCGCGGGGCGAGGTTCGTCTCGTTCATGGCCCTGACGATCGGGGCCGCGTCTGGGGGATCTCTGAGCCGCTCCTGAGGGAAGAGTGAGAATCAGCGGACTCACAGGGGGCGCACAGGCAGAAACCGTTTCGCACGACGGTGACGTCGTCGACCCGGGCGTGAGGCCCGCCGTCCTGGCTGAAATCCTCTCGTACGCGCTTGCTCCGAGTTGCTCGCCGAGGAAGCTGTCCGCCCGGTCGGACAGCCACGAAACACCGCTGTCACATCCGAGCGGGACCGGTGGGCATCGAGGCGAGCGAGCGACGCGACCGGCGGGTCGGCGGCGGACTGCTGATCTGGTAAGCGGTCTAGACTCTCCCCACAATGATCCGAACTCGATCGGTCGAGTACGGGCGGAAATTGCCAGACCCGAAGGGTATTCGGCGTTTTGATACGGATAGATTCAGTCACCAAGCGGTACCCGGACGGCACGGTGGCGGTCGACCGGCTCTCCCTCGACATACCGGACCGTTCGATCACCGTCCTGGTCGGCCCCTCGGGTTGCGGCAAGACGACCACCCTGCGGATGATCAACAGGATGGTCGAGCCCAGCGAGGGCACGATCCTCATCGACGGCGTGGACACCCGGCAGCAGCCGGTCAACACCCTGCGCCGGGGCATGGGTTACGTCATCCAGAACGCCGGACTCTTCCAGCACCGCACGATCGTCGACAACATCGCCACCGTGCCCCGGATGCTCGGCTGGAGCAAGGACAAGGCCCGCGCGCGGGCTCGTGAACTGATGGAGCGAGTGGGGCTCGACGCCTCCTTCGCCAAGCGGTACCCCTACCAGCTCTCCGGCGGCCAGCAACAGCGCGTCGGCGTGGCCCGGGCGCTCGCCGCCGATCCGCCCGTGCTGCTCATGGACGAGCCCTTCTCCGCCGTCGACCCGGTCGTCCGCAAGGGGCTGCAGGACGAACTCCTGCGCATCCAGGCTGAGTTGGGCAAGACCATCGTGTTCGTCACGCATGACATCGACGAGGCCGTCAAGCTGGGCACGATGGTCGCGGTGCTGCGCACCGGCGGCCGGCTCGCCCAGTTCGCACCGCCCGCGGAGCTGCTGTCCGATCCCGCCGACGCGTTCGTCGAGGACTTCCTCGGCGCCGACCGCGGCATCCGACGCCTGTCGTTCTTCTCCTCCGCCGGGCTGCAACTGCTCACCGCGCCGGTCGTCGCGATCGACGCCACCGCCGAGCAGATCGCCGCCCGCGGCGCGGCCGACGCCCCCTACGTGCTCGTCACCGGCGTGGACGGCCGCCCGCTCGGCTGGAGCGAGCCCGAACGGCTCACGGCCGGACAGATCGACGTCGCCGGACTGCTCGCGTGCGGAAGGCCGTTCGTCGCGGGACAGGACTCGCTGCGGGCCGCGCTCGACTGCGCCGTCCTGTCGCCCACCGGCTGGGCCGTCGCCGTGGACGCCGAAGGCCGGGCCGCCGGAGTCGTCTCGCAGGCGTCCATCGCCGAGGCGATCCGCGGCGCCCACGCGGCAGGCCGTGACGAGCCGCAGGCCACCCGGGTCGGCGTCCAGAAGGTCATCCGGTGAACCGCTTCTTCGACATCCCGAGCGACCTGCAGCACGACTGGCTCGGACTCATCGGGCTGCACCTGCGCGAGGCTCTGCTGCCGGTGCTGGCCGGGCTGCTGCTCGCGCTCCCGCTGGCCCAGCTGTGCGTGCGGCTGCGCTGGCTGTACCCGCCCGTGCTGTGGGTGACGACCGTGCTCTACGCGATCCCGTCCCTGGCCTTCTTCGTCGTCCTCATCGACTACACCGGGCAGACCGAACTCACGGTGATGATCCCGCTCACGATCTACACCCTCGTGGTGCTCGTGCCGGCGATCGTCGACGGCGTCCGCTCGGTGCCGCAGGAGACCCTGGCCGCCGCGACCGCCATGGGCTTCGGCCCCGTACGCCGTTACCTCCAGGTCCAGTTGCCCATCGCGGTGCCCGCGATCATCGCCGGACTGCGGGTGGCCACCGTGTCCAGCATCAGCCTCGTCAGCGTGGGCATGCTGATCGGCAACCAGGGCGCGCTCGGCAACCTGCTGCACGACGCGCAGATCTACAACCGGCCCGAACTCGCCTGGAACTCCGTGCTCACCAGTGCCGCCCTGGCGGTCCTGGCGGACGTCCTCCTGGTCGTCGTGCGCGTCTTGCTCACCCCCTGGATGCCGAGCGGCCCGAGCCGCGGCAGGTCGAAGGACGCCGGCGCCCGACCCGAACCGGCCGTGCCCGCACTGGAGGACGCAGTCCGGTGAACGTACTCAATTTCGTCAGCGCTTTCTTCAGCGACAGCGCGCACTGGCACGGTTACGACGGAATCCCCACCCGCCTGTGGGAACACGTGCAGTACTCCCTGGAAGCGCTTGCATTCGCGACCGCCATCGGGCTCCCCGTCGGGCTGGTGACCGGTCACTACGGACGCGGTGGAAACGTCCTTTCTCTCGTCGCCACCGCGGCCAGGGCGCTGCCCACCTTCGGCCTGCTGGTGGTGACGACCATCGTGCTCGGGTTCGGCATGCTGCCCGTGATGATCCCGCTGGTCATCCTCGCCGTCCCGCCGATCCTGGTCACCACGTACGAGGCGGTGCGCTCCGTCGACCCGTCCCCGGTGGACGCCGCGCGCGGCATGGGCATGCGCGAGACCGACGTCCTGCTGCGCGTCGAACTGCCCGTCGCCCTCCCGCTGATCTTCGGCGGCATGCGCTCGGCGGCCATCCAGATCGTCTCCACGGCGACCATCGCCGCGTACGTCAGCCTCGGCGGCCTCGGCCGTTACATCGTCGATGGCCTCTACCAGCACGACTACGAGAAGGTGGTGGGCGGCGCCGCCCTCGTCGCCGGTCTGGCACTCGTGACCCTCGCGGTGTTCTGGGCGGCGACCGCGGCGGCCGTCTCCCCAGGGGTGCGCAGGAGCAACTAGGGACGCCGGGAGCGGGACGCTGGTAGTCCGCGACGCCAGTGACGCCAGTGACGCCGGTGACCGCTGCTACCGCGGCGGCGTCCGCGAACGGCGTCCTGGCGACGGACCGGAAACGGCGGAGCCGTGGTGCGGAGAAACACCTTTCTCCGCACCACGGCTCTGCCGTTTCCATGCCGTTTCTGATCTGAGGTCTCGCGGATTTCGGTCGGTCCGACCGACTCGTCAGCGTTGAGAACGTTCCAGAGCCTGTTCCAGCACCACGAGCAGAGCGTCCCGCACCGAGCCGCGCTCGCGGGCGTCGAAGACGAGCAGCGGAACGCCGTCCGACACGTCGAGGGCCCAGCGAACCTCGTCCAGCGTGTGCGCCACCTGGCCGTCGAAAGCGTTTACGGCAACGGCGAACGGGATCTGCTTGTGCTCGAAGTAGTCGACGGCGGCGTAGCAGTCGTCCAGCCGGCGGGTGTCGACGATGACCAGCCCACCGACCGCGCCCTCCACGATGTCGTCCCACATGAACCCGAACCGCTCCTGTCCGGGCGTGCCGAACAGATACAGCTTCAGGGTCGGGTCGATGGTGATGCAGCCGAAGTCCATCGCGACCGTCGTCGTGGTCTTGCGCGGGGTGTGACTGAGGTCGTCCACACCCGCAGCGACCTCGGTGATGGCCGCCTCGGTGGTCAGCGGCTCGATCTCGGAGATCGAGCCGACGGCGGTCGTCTTGCCCACGCCGAAGCCGCCCGCGATCACCAGCTTCACCGGCAGCGGCGGCCGTACGGCGGACTGGCCGGCCGAGGCGCGGACCAGCGGTTCAGTCGGTGTCACGAAGTACTCCACGGGAGTCGGGGATGGCCCGCAGGCCATCGATAACCCTGCGCAGGACGGACGCGTCGTGGGTGACGCCGGAGTCGGGCACGTGCACCGACAGCTGCCCCGCCGTCCGCAGGTCCTCGGCGAGGACCCGCACCACGTTCAGGTGCAGCCGCAGCCGGGCCGCGATCTCCGCGATCGACTGCGGCACGCGGCAGGCGGCGACGATGTCGTGCTGCTCGAAGAAGAGCCGGTCGAGTGCGTCGATCCCGTCGGTGGTGGCCACCAACTGGGTCTCCACGGGCATCGTCCGGCCGGACGACGCCTCGCCCGAGCCGCCCGCGACCCGCCCGGCGGTGACCAGGAAGGGCCGGACGGCGGGCGCGGGCCCGACGGGGGCGACGCCGTCCTCGCCGGCCCCGCGCGGGGTGCGGCCGTCCGCCATCGGTGTTCGCTTTCTCTACGGTGGCACGCGGTCAACGCGTACGCGTGGCGCCGACGCTGTTCTTCAGCTCCAGGACGAGCTGCGGACTGAGCGCGGCGCCGGCCCGGTTGGCGAACACCGTCATCTCGTAGGCGATGTTGCCCAGCTTGGCCTCCTTGTCGGTGACGACGCCGAGGACGGCGCCGCTGCCGATCGCGGAGACCAGGACGTGACCGCCCTCCAGGTCGATGATGACCTTGTTCAGGCCCCCCAGGCCGTAGTTGCCGGAGGCGCCCGCGGCCAGGCTGGTGATGCCCGAGACGATCGCGGCCAGCCGTTCGGAGTCGGCGTGCTCGCGCAGCTCCGACACGGCGATCAGCAGCCCGTCGGAGGACACCGCGATGGCGTCCACCACTCCCGCGGTCTCGGTGGCGAATCGGTTGAGCAGCCAGGTGAAGTCGGCTGCGGCGGCCCGCAGATCGGTCGGCCTGGCGTCTCCGGCGGGAGTGTCACCTGTCGACGTGCTCACTGCTCGGCTCCTTCCGGAAGGTGGTTCTGGTGGTGCGGTGTGTCCCGGACGGCGATCGGGTCGGCGATCGCCTCGCTCCGGTCGGACGCGTCTGACGGGGCGGACGGGTCGGACGGCGCTGTCCGGTCGGTCCGGTCAAGCTGGTCGGGCTGGTCAAGCTGGTCGGGCTGATCGGGCTGATCGGGCTGATCGTCGGGACGGTGGACGCGGTGGTGGTCGGGGCGGTGGTCGTTCCGGGGCCCGACCGGGGCCTCAGTGGATCTGTTGCCGGGAGCGGGCCGGCCGGCGTCGGCGCGGATGCCGGCCGGGGTCGGGTGTTCCCCCGTGTCGCCGCCGCTGTCCCGGTGCGCCCGGGCCACGGCCGCCTCGAACTCCTCCAGTGCGCTGCGCACGGCGTCGGCGTCGGCGGGGCGGCCCGCGGGGCGCCCCGCCCGATGGGCGGCGGCGTCGACGGTCGTCCGCAGCGTGGCGCCGCGCACCCGCCGCCGAAGCGGACGGGCGCCGTCGCCGCCGACGGCCGGCGCGTCGACGCCGGTCCGCGCGGAGGCCTTCGGCGCTGCCTCGCCGGACGACCCTGCCGTCAGGGCTTCGGAGCCCGCCCGGGAGGGAGAGGCGCCGACGGTAGCCGCGCGACGGTGAACGTCCGGTTCGGCCGGTCGAGCCGGTTCGGCCGTCGGAGCCGGTCGGGTCCGGTCGGCGCGATCAACCTGCTCCGTGCGGTCCGTCCGGTCCGTCCGGTCCGTCCGGTCCGTCCGGTCCGTCCGGTCCGTCCGGTCCATTCGGTCCGTTCGGTCGGTCAGATCCGTCCGGACGGTCAGATCCGTTTGGTCGGACCGGTCGACATCGGTAGTGATCGCCTCCGTGTGAGGGGCGGGGAGACCCGGGCGTTGTGCGGGGGCGGCGCTGTCGTCGGGGCCGGTCGTCGTGCGGGCGTGAGGCGTCGGATCCGTGGCGCGGGCGTGGAGCGTGGGCTCCGTCGTACCGGTGGGGGCCGAGTGCTCCGTGGGGTGGGTGCGGACCTCGCGTGCGCGGTAGGTCTCGGCTGTCCCGGACGGCGTCGTGCGGGCGGAGACGCCGGCTCCGGTCGTGCCTCTGGGCTCCCCGGACTCGTCCGTACGGGCATGGACGGCGGGCTCGGCCGGATCGGCGGGGCGCGTGTGGGGCGCGGGCTCGGCAGGCGCGGCGCCGGTCGTCGGGCGTCCTGGGCCGGACCTCGCAGGGAGCGCGGGCTCGGGCTCGCGGCCGGCGGGAGACGGGTCGCGGCGGGGGACCCGGCGGGGCAGCTCGGCCGGATCGTCCTCGCGCGTGGCCCAGGACGGGACCGAGGCGGACGGGGAGGGGCCGGCCGCGGGAGCCGAGGGAACGGCCGGTGCGCCGGCGGACGGGGCGTCGGCCGCGCCGGGCTTGCCCGCCGGGTGCACCTCGCTCATCGTCAGGAGCAGCGTCGAGGGGATCAGCACCTCGGCCGTCACGCCGCCGCCGGGGGTGCGCGACAGGGTGACGTCGACGTCCCAGCGGCGGGCGAGCGCGCCGACCACGAACAGGCCCAGCACCTTCGTCGGGACGACGTCGAGGCGTTCGCGGCGCACCAGGCGGGCGTTCTCCTCGGCGAGACGGTCGGCGCTCATGCCCAGGCCGTGGTCGCAGACGGTGATCGACGCGCCGTCGTCGTCGGAGCCCACGACCACCTCGACGGGGCTGCCCTCGGGCGAGAACGACACGGCGTTCTCGAGGAGTTCGGCGATCATCAGCGTCAGGTCGCCGATGATGTCGGGCTCCACCAGGGCCTCGGTCACGGCCCGCAGCCGCACGCGCTGGAATCCCTCGATCTGGCCGAGGGCGGCGCGCACGACGTTGGTGAGCTCGGTCGGTCCGGAGTCCAGGCCGGTCTCGCGGATGCCCGCCAGCAGCATCAGGCTGTCGGCGTTGCGGCGCAGGCGCACCGCGATGTGGTCGATGGAGTAGAGACGCGCCAGCAGCGCCGGGTCGGTCTCGCCCCGCTCCACCGCGTCGATCAAGGCAAGTTGACGTGTCGTCAGGTTGCTGACGCGGCGGCCGACGTTGCCGAACATCTCGGCCACGTTGCGCCGGCTGAGCACCTGGCGTTCCAGCAGCGCGGCCGCGGTCGTCTGGACGTTGTTGAAGGCCTCGGCGAGTTCGCCGATCTCGTCGTCGGCGGTGACCGGCAGCTCGCGCAGCCGCGGCGGGCCGGACTCCTCGGCGTCGTCGTCGGCGACCCGGGCGAGTTCGCGGCCGGCGACGTGGGCGACCTCCTGGGCCGCGTCCGTCAGCGCCAGCACCGGGCGGACCACGGAGCGGCGGACCAGGATGGAGAAGGCGATCCACAGGGCGAAGCAGAGCAGCGCCAGACCGAGCAGCAGGCCCGCGCGCCACTGGGCGCTGGAAGCGGTGTCGTCCGCCCGGTCGGCGATCTGGCCGATGAGGGAAGCGGTGGTCTTCAGCCGGATCTCGGCCTGTGAGCTGTATGCGGGGTAGGAGGCGAGGGCGTCCCGGAACGACGCGCGGATCGCGGACTTGGACTCCGCCTGCAGCGCGCTCGGGTCCACGGCCAGCTCGGCGTAGTCCTGACTGATCGACGCCTGCGAGGAGTTGTGCTCGATGCCGCCGAACTCCTCGGACTGCGCCTCGTCGGCGAACCGGTCGAAGCGCTGCGCCTGGTAGGTGAACAGTTCGTAGGAACCGACCGCGCCGGTGAACTCGATGAGCGCGTTGCTGTCGCCCGTGCGCGCGGAGAACACGCCGGTCTCGTAGGCGCCGTGCGCGGCGTCGGCGCGCAGCAGCGAGTCGAGGAGGTTGCCGGTGAAGGTGGTGGCCAGCGCGGAGTTGCGGTCCAGGTTGAGGCCGTCGATGAGGCCGTCGGCCGCTCCCGAGTACGCCGGGTCGATGTTGTCGGCGGGCAGATAGCCCTGCTCGATGGTGGACCGCAGCCCGGCGAGGCTCTGAACCTCCTTGAGGGCCTGTGCCTCCGAGTCCGGCAGCCGGCCGCCGAAGGCGTCCAGCACCTTCTGCACCTGCGCGTCCACGACGAGTTGGGACTGGCGGTATCCGTCCGTGGAGGGGGCGCCGGAGTCGAAGGCCGCCTCGTGCCGTACGGAGAGCAGGATCGCCTGCTGGTGTTCGTCCTGCAGGTCGGCGACCAGCTGGGCGACCTCGGTGCTGTCGCGCACCAGCCTGGCGGCGTCCTCCGCGCGGTTGGACTCCTGCACCAGGTCGACGATGAGGTACGTCAGCAGGAGGGCGATCACGGTCAGCGGGATACCGACCAGTACGTTCAGCTTGCGCTGGAAGGGCCATCGGTCGGCGAAACCCCGCAGGCCCCGACGGGCGAAGAACGATGCCGAGGGTGCCGACCGGGCGGACGCGTCCACCTCTTTCGTGGACACCGGGCCTCCTTCAAGAGGGTGTTGCGAGCGAGCAAGAGGGGTCTCGCATGTGTGCATTTTCGTGCACACACGTGTCCTTGTGTGATGACACTGGAGCGGCCCCCGTACACCGCTGTGGCCTACGCCGACTGCTGTGGCGGAGGCCAACTCCGGCGAGACTATCGCCTCTTCGAACGGTCGAGCGCGCCCCCCCACGTCAAGAATCCATTACGAAGCGGCTTGCGAACGCCCTCTCGGAGTCCTGCGGGAGGTACACAGGTGATCTACCGATCCGCACACAAGTGATCACAGATCGAAGCCAATCGGTGATCCTGCCGCTCTTGACTGATCAAGAAGCGGATGGATTGGATCAGGTCAGAGTGTTTGAGTTCTCATCAACCCCACAGCCCGGAACGGGAACCGTGACTTCCAACACCCACAGCAGCAGGTCCCTCAGGAACCACCCCGGTGCGGCGGCCATCGCCCTCGCCGTGATGACGGCCCTGCTCGCGGGATGTTCCTCTTCGTCCGACGACACCTCCGACCCGCTCGCCGGCGACAAGGCGGCCGGTGACACCGTGGTCGTCGGCTCCAACAACTTCGCCGAGAGCATCCTGATCGCCGACATCTACGGCGAGGCTCTGAAGGCCAAGGGCATCAAGGTGTCCTACAAGCCCAACATCGGCAGCCGGGAGACCACGTACGGCCTGCTCAAGAACGGTTCCATCACCGTTCTGCCGGAGTACAACGGCTCTCTCCTGGCCTACCTCGACGCGAAGGCCGCGCAGACCTCGCTCGCGAACGTGAACACCGCGGTGAAGGCCAAGCTCGACTCCAAGCTGACGCTGCTGGAGTCGTCGCCGGCCGAGGACAAGGACTCCGTCACGGTCAACGCGGCGACCGCGGAGAAGTACGACCTCACCGCGACGTCCACGCTCGCCGACCTCAAGGACGTCGCGCCCAAGCTGGTCCTCGGCGGTTCGCCCGAGTTCCAGACCCGCCAGCAGGGCCTGCTCGGCCTGGACTCGGTGTACGGGCTGAAGTTCAAGTCCTTCAAGGCGCTCGACGCGGGCGGCCCGCTGACCCAGGCCGCGCTGAAGAAGGACACCGTGCAGGCCGCGGACATCTTCACCACGGACCCGACCATCACCAAGGAGAAGTTCGTCGTCCTCCAGGACCCGAAGAACCTCTTCGGATTCGCGAACGTGACCCCGCTCGTCTACAAGAGCGGGCTCTCGAAGGAGGGCGTCGACGTGCTCAACGCCGTCTCCGCCAAGCTCGACACGAAGGCCCTGCTCGACCTGGACTCGCAGGTGCAGTTGGAGAGCAAGGACCCGCTCGACGTCGCCAAGGCCTGGCTGAAGTCGGCCGGCCTGGGCTGAGGCTCCGCGGCTTGAGCGACCGAGCGACTGAGCGACTGAGCGACTGAGCGACTGTGCCAGTTAACGAATCAACGAATGAACGAGTGAACCGCTGATCCGTTGGACGTCACCGCAACCGAGACCGCGACGGAAGCCGCGACCGCGAACGGACCGATTCGGGTACCCCCGCGCCTGGCGGGTGCCCGGGTCGTCCTGGACGGAACCGCTCTCACCGTCGGCGAGCTGATCGCGCTCGCCGACGGTGAAGCCGTGCCCGCGGTGGCCCCCGAGGCCCGCGAACGGGCCGAACGCTCCTGGCGGACCGCGCAGCGGCTCGCCGCCGGCGGGCGGCTGTACGGCCGGGGCACCGGCGTCGGCGCGCAGCGCTCGGTGCCGGTCGGCGAGGACGACGAGGCCGCGCACGGCCTGCGCCTGCTGCGCAGCCACGCGGGTGGAGCCGGCGCGACGCTCCCGGCCCGCCAGGTGCGCGCGATGCTCGCGGTGCGCGCCAACCAGTTGCTCGCCGGCGGCTCCGGCATCCAGCCCGCCTTCATCGACGCCCTCGCGGACGCCCTGTGCTTGGGAGTCCACCCGGCCGTCAACGAGTACGGCGGGATCGGCACCGGTGACCTGACGGCCCTGGCGCAGACGGGCCTGACGCTCATCGGTGAACGCCCCTGGACGCGCCCCGAGTCCCCGGGACCGGTACGGGGGTCAGGAGCGGTGCGGGGGTCGGAACCGGTACAGGGATCGGGGCCGGTACGAGAGTCAGGGCCGGTCGGAGAGGCAGCCCGGCCGGGGGAGGTCGCCGACACGACCGATTCCGGGGTTCACGCTGGATCCGTTGCTGCAAGCGTTGCCACTGCCACTGCCACTGCCACTGCCATTGCTGCTGCCGAGCCGGTCGCCACGGCCGTTGCTGATGCCGTTACTGAATCGGTTACCGGGGTTGCTGCGGAGGCCGGGCTCGGCGGCGCCGTTTCTGCCGTTGCTACAGCTCCTGCTTCTGTTACCGCTACCGCTGCTTCTCTTACTCCTCTTACTCCTCTTGCTTCCTCTGCATCCGTTGCTGCTCCCGCTTCCCCAGCTGTTGCCGGCGACGGGCCCGCTGCCGGATCCGTCGCTCCGGTGCAGTTCGTGATGGTCCCCGTTGCCCGTTCCGCCGACGTGCCCCTCGACGCGCGTCCCGCAGCGGCCGCCCGGAGCACCCCTGGCCAGGTTCCTGCCCCTGCTGCCGGCCCTGCGCCTACCCTTGCCCCTCACGCCGCCGTGACCGCCGCCGGGACTCCCGCCCCCGTCGCGCTGCGGCCCGGTGACGCCTTGGCGCTGCTCAGCAGCAATGCCCTCGCGCTCGGGCAGGCCGCGCTCGTCCAGAGCGAGCTGGACGTGCTGCTGCGGGCCACGCACACCGTCGCCGCGCTGTCCCTCGCGGCGGTGTCCGGCTCACCCGAGGCGTACGCGGCTCCCGTGCACGCCCTGCGTCCCTATCCCGGCGCGGCCCGGGCGGCGAGCGAGGTGCGGCGGCTGCTCGGGCTGGCCGACCGTCCACCACACCGCTCGGGCGGACGCATCCAGGACCCGTTCGGCTTCCGGGCCTTTCCGCAGGTCCACGGTTGCGCGCTGGACGCCTGCGAGAGACTGCGCGAGATCGTCGAGGTGGAGATCAACTGCCCCTCCGAGAATCCGCTGATGGACGCCGACGCCGCCGCGGCCTACCATCACGGCGGCTTCTTCGCCGCGCCTATGGGACTGGCCCTGGACGCCGCCGTCCTCGCCCTGCTGCAGACGGCCCAGCTCTCGGCCGCCCGTCTGGCGGCGCTCGGCGACCCCGGACTCACCGGCCTGCCCGCGTTCCTCGCCGCGGGACCCGCGAGCAGTTCGGGCACGATGATCCTGGAGTACACCGCCAACTCGGCTCTGGCGGAGCTGCGTTCGTCCGCGACGCCCGCCTCGGTGGGCCACGCCGTCCTCTCCCGGGGGCTGGAGGAGGCCGCCAGCTTCGCCGGCCAGGCGGCCCGCCAGGCCCTGCGCGCGACGGAGGCCTACGCCACCGCCCTCGCCTGCGAACTGGTCGTCGCGGTGAGGGCGTTGAGCTTGCACCCGGAGCCGCCCCGCGTCGCGGCGCACACCGTGGCGGCGGCGGCCCTGCCCGCCGACACACAGGACCGCCCCCTGACCGACGACGTGACCGCGGCCGTCCGACTGCTGCCCGTGCTGGCCGACCTGTGAGGCGGACGCCGCGCCGTGCCGTCCCCGGTCAGTAGCCCACGAAGAACGTGGCGTCCTGTTGCTCCGTCGCTGTCGATATCGGGTCGATGCGCAGCACGTAGTTCGCGTGCCGGAGGTAACGGGTCGGGTTGTTGTACGAACGGAACGACGACCAGCCGGCGTCCGCGAGGCCTGCCGTGCGGTAGAAGGTCGCGTCCCCGGCGAACGTCGACGTGCCGTCGTTGACGTCGAGTCGGAGCTGGTAGTCGTAGTGCCGCAGATAGCGGGTCGGGTAGTTCACCGACCGGAAGGAGACGCCCGCGCTGTCCGCGAGGCCCGGCACGAGCGTCCACTGCGAGTCCTTGTACGGCTCGACGGGGTACTCGTCGATGCGGGCGACGTAGTCGGAGTGGCGCAGGTATCTGGCGGGGAAGTTGTAGGACTTCAGGCGGTTCCAGGCGGGGGCGCCCCACGTGGCGACGAGATTGGCGTACTGGGCCGAGGTGATCGTCGTGACGCCGCAGTGCTTGGAGTTGACCGGCTGGGTGTAGGTCTTCTGGTCCAGCGCGGTCCAGGTGCCCGCCGCCAGGTTCGTGGACTGCCAGGCGTAGAAGACGCCGTTGGGGGTGTACGTGTCCCCCCAGAGCCACCAGGTGTTCGAGGTGAGTGACTTGACCAGGGTCGGCGCCTCGGTTCCGCCGTGTGCGACGCCGGTGCTGAAGACCGTGAAGCTGCCCGGGTGGAGGGAGTTGGACCGGGCGCCGACCAGCGTCTGGTCCTTCTTGAAGTAGAGGTAGTTGACGCCGTTCACGCCCACGGCCATGTCGCCGTCGATCACGTCGTAGCCCGGGTCGAAGAAGACCTGGGGGGCCGAGGCCGTGACGAAGTCGGTCGTGTAGTTGACCATGATCACGTTGTGGCCGCTGCTGTTGACGGCGGAGTAGATGAGCGCGTACTGGCCGCGGCTCGCGTCCCAGAACGCCTCCGGCGCCCAGCTGTGGGTGTTCATGTCGTGCAGCTTCAGACGGTGGTAGCCGGTGAAGGTGCGCAGGTCGGTCGAGTTCCAGACGTGCACGTACTGGCTGACGTAGTTCCAGTCGGTGCCCTTGAGGTCGGTGGCCAGTACGACGAAGGTGCCGTCCTGCTTGCGCAGGATGAACGGATCGCGCAGGCCGCCGGCGCCCTCGGTGGGGGTGACCACGGGGTTGTTCTGGTTCAGCGGCATCCAGCGCAACCCGTCGGTGCTGACCGCGAGGTGGAGACCGTAGTCGGTGCCGTCGCCGAGTTTCGTCGACTCGGTGAAGTAACCCATCACATAAGCGGAGTCGGCCGCGTGGGCGGCCGGGGCGCCGAGGGTGAGGGCCAGCGGGACGGAGGCGGCCGCGCCGAGGAAGAGGCGGCGGGACGGGTCAGGGTTGGGGGTCATGTGTGCTCCAGGGGTGCTGGGGGTGCCCTTGCCGCCGACCGGTCATTCGATATATCGAACTAGGTTCGGCGAGTCGGTCAGAAAGTAGGGGTGGCGGGGGAGCAGGTCAATCACTGGGACACGCTTGGCGGTTTCCCGCCTCGTGCCTGTGAGCGGCCCAGGAAAAAAATTCCGCGATCTCCTCGGCAAGGCCGGGCTACTCTCGGTGACCGTGAACAGAAGACGGCAGAAGAAACTGACGGCTCGTCTCGTCGCGGCGGCCCGGTTCGGGACGGTTCACGACGTCGACCGGTTGCTGCGGGGCGGCGCGGACCCGGCGGCGGCCGACTCCGAGGGCACGACCCCTCTGTACACGGCCGGTGTTCAGGGCGCGGCCGAGGTCGCGCGCAGACTGCTGGAGGCCGGCGCGCCGCCCGACGCCGAGAGCGCCGGCCTCGGCGCCGAAGGGACTCCGCTGTGCGCGGCGTCCTGCTGGGGACACGTCGACACCGTGCGCATCCTTCTCGCCCACGGTGCGGACCCCGAGCTGCGCGAGGACCACGGCACCGGGCTGACGCCCCTCGAATGGGC
The DNA here is from genome assembly GCF_042880855.1 of Streptomyces sp. NPDC058291. NCBI lineage: Bacteria > Bacillati > Actinomycetota > Actinomycetes > Kitasatosporales > Streptomycetaceae > Streptomyces > Streptomyces sp. NPDC058291. The sequence continues at coordinate 57,994 of NZ_JBHVYK010000015.1, read as the reverse complement.
GACCGCGGGACCCCACCCGGAGACGATCGCCGTACTGCGCGCGGCCGGAGCCCGGTGACGGGACCGGCCCGAGGAACGCGACGGGCCGCGACGGAGTGAAGGCGACGAGCGACGGGCGTGGCTCGGCCGAGGTCAGCGAGCCGGGGGCGAGGCGGACGCCCGCAGGGTGAGGTCGTCGATCAGCCGGTCGATCAGAGCGACCAGCACATCCCGGCAGGACTCCCGCTCCCGCGCGTCGCACAGCAACACGGGAACGTTTTCCGGCAGTGCCAGGGACTCCCTGATCTCCTCCGCGGGGTACGGGTGCAAGCCGTGGAAACCGTTCACTGCAACAACGAAGGGGATTCCCCTCCGTTCGAAGAAGTCGACCGCGGCGAAGCTGGACTCCGCCCTGCGTACGTCGATGAGGACCACCGCCCCCAGCGCGCCGACGGCCAGGTCGTTCCACATGAACCAGAAACGTTGCTGGCCGGGCGTACCGAAGAGATAGAGCACCAGGTCGTCCCCGATGGTGATCCGCCCGAAGTCGAGGGCCACCGTGGTGGACCGTTTCTCCTCGATGCCCTTCAGATCGTCGACGTCGAGACCCGCCGCCGTCAGCGGCTCCTCCGTGCGCAGCGGGGTGATCTCGCTGACCGCTCCGACCATGGTGGTCTTGCCGACGCCGAAGCCGCCGGCGACGAGGATCTTCACCGTGTCAGGGGCCGCCGCCGATGCGGTCGGGGGAGCGGCGCCGTCAGATCCGGCCAAGGCCGTCCCTCACTTTCTGCAGCAGGTCCACATCGTGCGCCCCGGTGACGGAGCGCGGCGGACGGGCCGTGATCAGTCCCGCCTCCAGCAGATCGCAGAGAAGGATGGCGACCACACTGACGGGGAGGTCGAGATGGGCCGCGAGCTCCGCCACGGCGACCGGCCGGACGCACAGCCGCAGGATCCGGCCGTGCTCCGGCTGCGGCCGCACCCTCCGTTCGGGCGGCGGGTCCACAGCGGTCACGGTGGTGATGAGCGTGAAGTCGGCGCGGCTGGGCCTGGTTCGTCCACCGGTGAGAGTGAACGGCCTGACGAGCCGGCCCGCTTCGTCGCCTCCGCTCACCTCACCCGCCGTGGGTGGGCCCAGCGGGACCGACATGGGCCCGCGGCGCCGCGCTGAGGTGCTCACCGATCTTCTTGACCAGCATGTTCATCTGGTACGCGACCACGCCGACGTCAGCGTTCTTCCCCGCCAGCACGACGAGATGGGCGCCCGGGCCGGCCGACGTCAGGATCAGGTAGCTGTTGGCCATCTCGATGAGCGCCTGGCGCACCGGACCGCCGCGGAAATCCATGCTGACGCCCTTGCTGAGGCTCATCAGGCCGGACGCGGTCGCCGCCAGCCGTTCCGCGTCCTCCCGCAGGAAACCGGTGGACTTGCTCACCACCAGGCCGTCCTCCGAGAGCACGACGGCCTGGTTGACGTCGGCGACCCGTTCCACGAGGCCGGTGAGCAGCTGGTCGAGCTGGGTGTTGGTGTTGGGGAGGGAGGGTGTCATCGCGGTGTCCTTCATGAGCGGTCGGCGGGCGGGATCGAGGTCTGGGGGGCGCCTGCGGCGGTGACCGGCGGGTCGGCGTCCTGCGCGGAGTCGGTCTGCCGCGGTTGGGCAGGCGGCTCGTCGGCGTCCGCGTCGGCGAGGGCCTGCCGGGTACCGCGCTGAAAACCGGCGAGAGAGGCGGCCGCGCGTTCCGCGGTGAAGTCGTCCGGGTAACTGTTTCCCCCGGTGTTCTCCGTGGATCCGGCGGAGGCGGCGTCGCCGCGCAACTCGGTGGCGAGACTGGTCTGCGGTATCCGACGGGGCAGCGGGACGTTCGTCCCGGGCGTGGCGGTCGGCGAAGCGGATGCGGGGGATGGGCCGCCGCCCGCGGACGGCGGTGAGGCAGCGGCGGCCGGCCCGGAGACGAGGCCGGCCGGAGTGTCCGCCGGAGCCGGCTGCACGGATGCCGCACCGGACGGCCCGCCCGCGGTGGCCGACGCGGCACGCCCAGGGCTGCTCGCCCCGGAGGTACGGGAGTCGGCCGTCGCGCCGGCAGTGCCCCGAACCGGCAGGGACGGCAGGTCCCGTTCAGGCCCGGGCCTGCTGTGCTCCAGATCCGGGCCGGGACGGGTAGCCCCCTCGTCGCCAGGCGTCGCTCGTGTCACGCCGGAGTCCTTCCGTGTCTCGACGCGAGCCTCCCCTGCCGCTTCGTCGTCCGTCCTGCCGTCGTGTGGCGGGTGCGACGGACGCCTTCCCCGGGAGGGGAGTCCTGTCTGCGGGGGAGGGGACCCGGCGGTCGACGGTTCGCCGGACAGCACGCCCGCCGGGGGCCGGGGGCCGGGCTGGTCCCGCACCACGATGTCGTGCGGGACCAGCACGATCGCGGTGGTGCCGCCGTACGGCGAGGAGCGCAGGGTCACGGCGATGCCGTGCCGCGTCGCGAGCCGGGCGATCACGAACATGCCCAGCCGGAGGTCGTCGGCGAGCGCCACGACGTCGAACTGCGGCACGACCGCCAACTGCTCGTTGAACGACGCGTAGTCGTCCTCGGTCAATCCCAGCCCGCGGTCCTCCACCTCGATGGCCAGCCCCTTGGCCACCAAGGTCGCCCGCACCCCGACCGGGGCCGGCGCGGGCGAGTAGGAGGTCGCGTTGTCGATGAGCTCCGCCAGCAGATGGATCACGTCCGCCACGGCGGGCGGTGCGATGAACACCTCCTCCTCGGTGTGCACCTCCACCCGCCGGTACTCGGCGACCTCTCCGACGGCGCTGCGCAGGATGTCCATGAGCGCCACCGGCTCCGCCCAGCTGCGTCCTGGCCGGCCGCCGCTGATGATGACGAGGTTCTCCTCGTAACGGCGCAACTGGCTCGCCGTGGAGTCGAGCTCGTACAGCCCGTTGAGGACGTCGGGGTCCTGGTGCTGACGCTCCAGGGCGTCGAGTTTGCTGAGCTGCAGATTCACCAGGTTCTGGCTCTGCCGGGCGATGCCCAGGATGACCTTCTGGAAACCGCGCCGGGTGTCGGCGAGTTCGACCGCGGTGTGCACGGCGGTGCGCTGGGCGGCGTTGAACGCCTCGGCCACCTGGCCCAGTTCGTCGCTTCCGTAGTCCAGGGGCGGGGTCTCCGCGTCCACGTCGACGGTCTCTCCCCGGTCCAGCCGGGCGACCACGTCCGGAAGCCGCTCGTGCGCCAGGCTCAGCGTGGCCATCCGCAGCCCGTGCAGTCGACGTGACAGGGAACGGGTGATCCGCCAGGACATGCCGATGCACACCAGCAGAGCGAGGAGACCGCCGGCGCTGAGTGAGGCGGCCTTGATCAGCAGGCCGCGGGAGTCGTCCGCGCTGTGCTGCAACAGGGTCTCGGTCTGTTGCCGGATCAGTTTCGCGTACTGATCGGAGACGTCGATGAGCGCGGCGCGCCATGCCTTCTGCACGTCCGGCAACACGATGTCACCGTTTTCCCTCTGTTTCGCGCGAGCGGCGAGCACCTTGTTCTCGACGGCTTCCAAGGTCTGCCACTGATAGCTCGTCAGAATCTTCTCCGTATCCGCTTTCGCGGCGCCGGTGAGCGAGGGGACGATCTGGTCCTGCACCAGCCAGCGCCGGCTGTTCACCAGCTGCCCGAACTGCGCCCAGGTCTTCTGGTCCATCCGGCCCTCGGGCCCGGCCAGGGTGAGCTGCAGGTCCTCCTCGGAGACGAGCTCGGCGGCGTGCTCCAGGGCCACGAGCGGCCCGGCCTGCGAGGTGAGGTCGCCGTTGTCGACCTGGGACAGCTCCTGGAATGCGTGGATCTGGTCGTCGATGATGGACGTGTACTGGTCCAGAGCCTGCGCTGCGGTGATGTCGACGGGGTCGTCCACCTGACCACGGTAGTACTCCAGGCTGCTGACGGAGGCGACGACCGAGTAAAGCCGGTCGCGGACCCGGGCGGGAGCCTTGTGGATGTCGTCCGCGCGGGAGACCAGCTGGGCGACCGCCGCGTCGGTCCTCGTGCGCTGGGCCTCGAGCGGCGCCCGGGACGCGCCGGGCCCGGAGGCCAGCCACACCGCCGACAGGCTGCGCTCCTGCTGCAGCGCGAGCGTCGCCTCGGTGCCCATGGCGCCGGTGGACCGGCTCAGTTCCGTCTGCGCGCGCAGACGGAGCCCCTCGGTGAACATCTGCGTCGTCGTCACGGCCCACATGGCGGTGAGAGTGACGCCGGGCACCAGCGCCAGGAGGATCAGGGAGAGACGTATGGAGCCGAGGCGGCGGCGTCTGGCGCCTGACCGTGCAGACATGGTCGTCCTAGGGGCGATCAGCGGGGGAGGGGGAGAGGGTGAGGGAGGGACGGGAAATGGCCTGGTCAGCGGGTTCCCGCGGCGGCGAAGCGGGCCACCTGGGCGACGTTGGTCCGGGTGACGAAGGCGGGGCCGGTCAACACGGGGGCGACGCCGCCGCCGCTGACGTTGCCGTTGGTCCGGTACAGCCACAGTCCGTCGACGGCCAGATAGCCCTGCAGATAGGGCTGTTGGTCCACGGCGAACTGCACTCGGCCGTCCCGGACGGCTGCGACCAGGTCCTTGTTCAGGTCGAAGGTGGCGATCTGGGCCTTGCTGCCCGCCGCGTCGGCCGCCTTGGCCGCCGCGAGTGCGAACTGGGCCCCGTTGGTGACGACTTCGTCGATGTCGGGGTCCTGCCGGAGACGGGTCGTCACGGCCGCGGTCACGGCGTCGATGTCCGTTCCGTCGACGTAGAGCATGTCCGTCTCACCGGTGAACGTCTTCTTGACGCCCGCGCAGCGCGCCTCCAGGGCGACGTTGCCCCGCTCGTGGATGACGCACAGGGCGTGTCCAACGTCCAGGCCGTCGAGCTTGTCGCCGACGGCGCGGCCCGCGACGCTCTCGTCCTGGCCGAAGTACTCCAGCAGACCTGCCGAACGCCAGGCGTCGATACCTGAGTTGAGGCCGACGACCGGGATGCCGGCCGCCTTGGCCGCGGCCACCGGAGCCTTCATGGCCTGCGGTTTGGCCAGGGTCACCGCGATGCCGTCGACCTGGTCGCGGATCGCGTCGCGCACCAGCTCGGCCTGCCCCGCGCCGTCGGAGTCGCTGGCGTAGGTCAGGTCGACGCCGTCCTTGGCGGCCGCCGCCTCGGCGCCCTTGCGCACCAGTTGCCAGAAGTCGTCGTCGGCGGCGCCGTGGGTGATCAGGGCGATCTTGATCCGGCCGGCCGAGCCGCCCGCCTGGTTCGTGGCCGAGGCGGACGAGGCGGCGTCGGTGCAGCCGGCGAGCAGGAGGCAGGACGCCGCGGCCAGGGCGGCGAGGCGCAGCGATCCGGGGATCACGGAGGTTCGGGGAGCGGGGAGGGGAGTGTTCATGGGGGGCTGCACCTCGCTGTGCGGCAGAGCAGAGGGACGGGCGAGCGCCGCCGATGCGAGGGGGTGGGCACCGGCGAGAGAGGATTCGTTGGCTGGGAGCCAACCGTGTGTGACTGCCGGCAGTCAAGTGAGCAGCCACCGGGGGTGAGGCGCCGGTGCCGCATTGTGATCCAGTGCCGTCGCGCTACGGACTAAGGCCGTCTAACGGCAGCTAGGTTGACTGTTGGTCAAGGTGAAGTCGCGGGCGGCCGGGATGTCATCGGGCACACCTGCGGACGGGGACTGCGGGTGCCCGCCATGGCACCGCGCTCCGCACGGCGCGACGAGGAGGGCGGTGAGCACCCCGCGACGCATGGAGCTCGACCCACGCCCCCACGACCCACGACCCGCGCCCACGACGACGTCGCCCCGTGCGGGGATCCGGGGGGTGCGGCGGGCGCGGCACGGGACGCAGGGCAGGCGTCCCAGGGCGGACGCGACCGGCGGGGCCGGGAGCGGCCCGCTGTGCGCAGGTCGTCCGGCCCCGCCGGTGAGGTGACGTACGGCCGTGCATCACGACCGCGAGTCGGACGCGTTGCCGCTTCTTTTCCGTGCTGTTCTTCGTTTCTTCCGGGCCGATGGCCGATGGCCGAGGCGGGTCAGGCGGTCAGGTCGGCTCCGCTACGAGAGCGGTTTCGCAACCTGAGCTCAGGCGGGCTTGCCTGCCTCGGGCAGGTGGCCGCCCTTGGGGACCGTCTCGACCGTTCGCTCGGACCACTCGGACCGCTCGGACCGCTCGGTCGGTTCGGTCCGCTTCTCCTCGTGCCGCTTGCGACGGCTCTGGCGCGGTTCCTGGTCGGGCACCCAGCCGAAGGCGAGGCAACTGCCCACGGCGCCCAGCAGGAGGCCGATGACGAAGCCGCCGATGTTGGACGTGAGCCAGGTGCCCAGCGAGAGCATGATCGCGATGATCGAGTAGAACAGCCGCTGGGTGGGGTTGAACAGGATCAGCAGACCGCAGAGCACCATCAGGGTGGGCAGGAGGTAACCCGCCAGCCCTTGCATGCCGACGTGCAGGATGACCGGAAGCGGTGCCTTCATGGTCACCAGGATCTCGGCGCCGCCCAGGACGAGCAGCGCGCCGCCTGCGAAGGGCCGGTGGCCCCTCCACCCGCGGAAGCGGTGCCGCCACTGGGTGAAGGTCATTACTTGCAGCCCTCGCTCGAGAAGCTCATCTTCAGACCGGGGAGCTTGAAGACGGCCGCGGTGGCCGCGTAGTTGTGCTGGTACAGGTTCTTGATGACGACGCTGTCGGCCTGCTGGCCGTAGACGCCCGCGGGGCCCTGGATCGGGACCTTGTCGAAGGTGCTGGAGTCGCGGCCGATCTCGATGTTGTTGAACTCGGCGTCGCCGGTGATCTGGTCGGAGTCGATGGCCAGGTTCTTCACGCTCACCGGGGTGTTCCCGCCGCCGGCCCTGAGGATCAGCTGGATCCCGCCGAGGTCGACGCTCTGGCACATGTTGGTGATCTTGCCGTTCTTCACGACCGAGGTGACGACCAGGACCTGGCCGCCGGTGTCACCCTGGTTGGGGCTGTTCTCGATCATGTTGTCCAGGCCGCCGAACTGTGCGAAGCCCTCGCCGTCGAGCCTGTCGGCGGTGACGACGAACGGCATGCCGGAGATCGCGAACTGCACCCCCAGCGCGCCCTGTGCGGTGAGGACCGCGAGTCCGGCGGCGACGAAGGTGGCGGGGACCGCCATCACGGCGGCCCGGCGCAGCCGGACCCGGCCGCGCCTCTGTGTGGAACCGCTTTCAGAGTTCTCAGGGGTGTTGTCGGCGGACGACGTGACGTCCGGGGACGAGGCCATGTCTGCTCCCATGCGCTAAGTCATGCGGGTTGGGCTTCAGTGGCACGTTGTCCTGGCGCGGACAGCGGCTGTCGCGCACGTCTCCTTGTGACTCCCGGAAGCCGTAAGGGCTTTCACGTTACGCAGCAGTAGCCATCGAGGAAGTTACCGATGGTTACACCATGCGGTCAAGGGAGATGTGGAAAAAGAGTGTTCATTATGTGCCACCTGAGGGACGCGGATCCGGACAGCGCTCTCGCATTTATCTGTCGGACCATCAAGTTCCTTTGCAGCTATTGACGTTGACCGGACAACAGGTCTACAACTCTCCCTGGCTCAGCCCGGATCCGTGGCGCCGGATCCGCAGCGCGGCGACATGCTCAGCGCTCCCGGACGTTCTGAGCCAGTACGGGCCCGCGGTGCGGGCTCGGTTTCTTCACGGCACCGGCAGGGCCGCTTCCCCCAGTGGTCTCGACCGGTCGCCTTCTCAGCCCGGTCCGGCCGGAGCACTCACCCGTGCCTCCGGCCGGTCGCCGGCCGCCTGCCGTTGCCGGTCCGTCACGTACGGAGAAGGCGTCACGGGCCGGCAGCGGTGGACGCCGAACGCGTCCCCCCATGTTGCTCCCATGTAACGCGCCGGTTCACCACGTATCGACCAACCCCTCTGCAACACACCCCCCTTCAGAAAGAGGCACCCGCATGCGCACCCGCTCTCGCTCCCTCCTCGCCCTTGCCGGTACTGTCGCCGCCCTCTCCCTCGCCGCCGCCACCCCGGCCTCCGCCGCCGGCGCCGTCCTGACGACCGCCAACGGCGACGTCGCCGTCGGTGACGTCCTCAACGCGTCTCTGGCCAGCGGCACGACGGCCGCGCTGTACTCCAGCGCGACCGGCACCAGCGGCGTCTCCTGTGCCTCGTCCGCGTTCAACGCCACCGTCACCGACAACCCGGCCGCGCCCGGCACCGCCACCGAGTCGCTCACCGCGCACACCTTCGGCAGCTGCACCGCCAACGTGGTCGGCGTGCTCGGCGTCACCGGCGTCACGGTCAACAACCTGGCGTACACCACCGCCGTGGGATCGGACGGCTCCGTCACCGTGACGCCGGCGGCCGGCTCCACCATCCAGACCACGGTCGTGCTGCGCACCCTGCTCGGCAGCATCAACTGCGTCTACCAGGCCCCGAGCCTGACCGGCGTCGCGAGCAACGCCGACAACAGCATCACCTTCACCAGCCAGCACTTCACCAAGACGTCCGGCTCGTCGCTCTGCTTCGCCAACGGCTACTTCACCGCGAAGTACGCCCCGGTGACCGACGCGGGCTCGGCCGTCACCGTCAACTGATCACCGTCGGACGCGGCTGATCCACCCAAGCCGCCCAGCGCGACCGGCGCTGCACGGCTGATCCAGGCACGGCTGGTCCGTGTACGGCTGGTCCGTGCACGGACACCTCTTCCGGGTGTGCGGACGACTGGCGTCCGCACACCCGGAAGTTCATGGGCCGCCCGCTCCGGTGACCCGCACTCAGCGCCGGCGCAGGCGCACGGCCAGGGCGGTTCCGCCGGTGAGTGCCAGCACCGCCGCGGCGCCGCCCGCCAGCACCGGCGCGGACGGCCCGGAGCCGGCCGCCGTGCCGGACGCCACCGGGGTGCTCTTGGGGGCGGCGGCCCGCGCGGACGCGGGGCCGGACGAGGCCGGCGCGGACACGCTGCCGGCCGCCGATGACGGCGTCGCACTCCGCGGCGTCTTCGGCGTGGCCGGAACCGGCGCCTTCGTCACCGGTGTGCTCGCCGGTTTGTTTCCCGGCTTGTTTCCTGGCTTGCTTTGCGAAACCGATGTCGAGAACACCACGTCCGAGCACGAGTAATAGGTGTCGGGCGTGCTGCTGTTCTGCCAGATCGTGTAGAGCATCTGTCGTCCGGTTCGGTCCGCGGGCAGTTTCGCCGTGAAGCGGTAGGCGCCGTTCGTCAGCGGCGGGTCCTTGACCTCGGCGAACGGCCGCTCCGGCAGATCAGACCAGGTAGGCGGTTTCGACGGGTTGTACCCGGGCTTCGTGAGATACAGCTTGAACGTGCCGGTGTGCGCGATCGTCGAGGCGTAGGTCATGCGCAGGGTCCCACCGGGCGACAGCCTGGTCGAAGGCCAGTCGGCGCGGGCCAGATCGAGCCCCTTGTAGGCGGCCAGTCCGCCGCTGCACAGCTGCCCGTCCGGGACGACCTGGCGGTCGCGGCCGTTCACGTTCGCCACCCGCAGGTTGTCCCATGCGGCGAAGGAGGCGCCGTTCGCGTCGACGGCAGCCCGGCAGGCGGCGGTCCGGGCGGCGGCGCCGCCCTCGGGGGAGCAGGCGTACACCCGGCTGACCGGATCCGTGGGAGCGCCGTGCGCCTGGGCCGGTCCGGCGGCCCACAGGCTCAGCAGAAGCGGGCTCACGGCGGCGGCCGCCAGGGCTGCGGTGCGGTGTGCGGTCGTGCGGGGCATCGGGGACGTCTCCTCGGCCGGCGCGGAACGGTCTGCCGTGAGTACGGGGATCCGGCTCCGCGCGTTCAGAGCGGCGGCCCCTGCGTCCGCGTCCGCGACCCGGCTGCGAACCGGTGCCGACCGCGGACCGACGCCGACCCGACCCCGGACCGACGCCGACCCGAGTCCGAACCGACTCCGACCCGAGTCCGAACCGACTCCGACCCGAGCCCGAGTCCCCCTTCGCGCTGACGCCGACCCGAGTCCGAACCGACTCCGACCCGAGCCCGAGCCCCTCTTCGCACTGACTCCGAACCGGCTGCGAACCCTGCCCGAACGGCCGGTAACAGACGGTCCGTTGCGTAACGTGAGCCGTCTCGTAACGGATTGCACGTGTCACCTTGCGCACCGCGGCACCCGAGCCTGCAGAAATCGGCGCAGAAACCGCGCATCCCGTCTCTTTCGATGGCCGTTCGGACTGTGCCACTGGTACGTTTTCTCTGGAGGTCCTGTCCTGCTGAAGGCGTCCTTCCTCGGGGTAAGTCGGGGCCTCGCGGGGGGAGTCGATGATGTCCGCAACCCGATCAGAGTTGCCTCACGGTGAGAAACTGTGTACGTGGGGTAACAAGAAACGGCACGACCCGTTCTTTACCGGCCCGGGAGAGTATCAGCCGATGGCGAGGCAGTTACGCGCCGAACAGACCCGCACGACGATCATCACGGCCGCCGCCGACCTGTTCGACCGGCGCGGCTACGAGTCGACAAGCCTCAGTGACATCGTCGCGCACGCCCATGTCACCAAGGGGGCCCTGTACTTCCACTTCGCGGCGAAGGAGGACCTGGCCCACGCCATCATGGAACTCCAGTCCCAGGCCGCCCGCCGGGTCGCCGGAGAGATCGACGACCGTGGGTGCGCATCCCTCGAAGCCCTGATGCGTCTGACCTTCGCTCTGACCAGGCTGTCGGTCGAGGGCCCGATCGCGCGCGCCGGCCTACGGCTCGCCACCGGGGGAGTGGCGGTCCGCCCGCCCCTGCCGCACCCGTTCACGGAGTTGCTGGACCTGATCTCGCGACGGCTCGGCGGCGCGGTCAAGGAGTCCGACATCCACTCGGACGTCGACGTCGACGCCGTGGCCCACTCCCTCGTGTGCTTCTTCGTCGGCACCCGCGTCGTCGGCCGCTCCCGTGAGCCCGCCGGCCGGCTGCCCCGGCGGATGTCCGAGATGTGGTACGTCCTCATCCGAGGGCTGGTACCCGTACCGCGCCGCCCGCGCTATCTGAGTCTCGCCACACGGCTGGAGCGGGAGGTCCTGGCGACGGTGTGAGACCGCCGGCCCCACACAACCGAGCAGCAGCGCTCCCCACACAACCCGTCCGGCCCTCCCTCGCCGTGGACACCAGTTCGCCGAGGGACTCGGCCAGCTGCGGCAGCGTCTTGGCGTGGGCGTCCGAGCAGCAGCGCTCCCTGCACGCCCGCGCGATACCGTGAGGCGCATGCGCCGTACCCCTGCCCCGCCCGTGATCCTCGGCAACGAACCCGGCTCGTTCCCCCGCAGTGTGCTGGCCGAGCGGCATCCGGCGATCATCCGGCAGGTGCGCGACGCCTTCCCCTACGGGCCCGAGATCCACCGTGCCCTGGACGCGCTGTCGGACTCCTGCGCCGGGGGCGTCATCGAACCGCTGCCCGACGACGCACACGACCGGGACCGCTGGCGGGACTGGGGGCTGGACGCCTATGTCGGCCGCTCCTGGTTCGACGTGCCCTGGCTGTGGTCCGAGAGCTGGTTCTACCGCCGGCTTCTCCACGCGGTCGGTTACTTCGGTCCCGGACCGTGGGCCGGCATCGACCCGTTCCGCCCCTTCAAGCTCGCCGAGCTCGACGCGGCCGAGACCGACGAGGAACTGGCGGCGCTCGACGCCCTCGCGGACCGATCGGCCGGGGAACGGGCCCGCGCCCTCCTGCACGGCTCCCTGTGGGGCAACCGGGCCGACCTCGGGTTCCGGTTGTCCGACGGCGAGGCCGAGGGACGGGCCGCCGTACCCGGCCTCGTCGCCGACGACAGCGAGGCGCTGTGGTCCCTGCTGGCGTCCGCGAAGGGCGGGGCAGCCGCGGACGACCAGGACCAGGACCGATGTCGGGACCGAAACCGATATCAGGATCAGGACGTCTATCAGGATCAGGACGGACCTCAGGACCGGAGCGGGGACGGAGGCCAGGACCGCAACCGCGACGCCCGAGGGGAGGCGGGCGTGACCCTGTGCCTGGTCGCGGACAACGCCGGACGCGAGCTGGTCCCCGATCTCCTCCTCGCCGCCCATCTCCTCGGCCACGGACAGTGCGACCGGGTCGTCCTGCACGTCAAGCCGTACCCGTACTACGTCTCCGACGCGACGACGGCCGACGTCGTCGACGCGCTGCGGAAGCTCGCGCGCGCGGGAGGAACAGCCGCCGAGCACGGCCGACGCCTGTGGGCGGCCATGGCCGAGGGCGTCCTGACGGTCCGCGCGCATCCGTTCTCCGCCGCGCCTCTGCCGTACGCGCGGATGCCCGACGACCTGCGGGCGCAGTTCGCGGCGGCGACCCTGACGATCGTGAAGGGCGACCTCAACTACCGGCGGCTGGTGGGGGACAACAGGTGGGCGCCCACCACGCCCTTCGCCGAAGTCACCGCCTACTTCCCCGGTCCGGTCGTGGCGCTGCGCACGCTCAAGTCCGACGTGATCACCGGTCTCGACGCCGTCACGGAGGCCGCACTGGTCGCCGCCGAAGGGCAGCGCTGGCGGACCGGCGGAACACATGCCCTGATCCAGTTGCGGAAGTGACGCCGGCAGGGCCTGTCGACTCGTGCTCCGGGGCCGCCCACCTCCCGACGGACACGTCAACTGCCGGACAGTTCCCCGCTTTCCGCCACATTCACGCGATGGTGTGATCATGTGCCGCCCCGCGGATGACGGTTCGGGGCCCCGGGTAGGGCCCGGCCATGACGCAACCGTTCGAACTCCCGCAGTTCTACATGCCGCACCCCGCGCGGCTGAACCCGCACGTCGAGCAGGCGCGGGCCCACTCCACCCGGTGGGCGCGCGACATGGGCATGCTGGAGGGGTCCGGGATCTGGGAGCAGTCCGACCTGGAGGCGCACGACTACGGCCTGCTCTGCGCCTACACCCACCCCGACTGCGACGGGCCCGCCCTGTCGCTGATCACCGACTGGTACGTGTGGGTGTTCTTCTTCGACGACCATTTCCTCGACATGTTCAAGCGCACCCCTGACCGCGCCGCCGGCAAGGCCCACCTGGACCGGCTGCCGCTGTTCATGCCGCTGGACCTGGCGACGCCCGTGCCCGGGCCGCGCAATCCGGTGGAAGCGGGCCTGAAGGACCTGTGGGCGCGCACGGTGCCTGCCATGTCCGAGGACTGGCGGCGTCGTTTCGCCGTGGCGACAGAGCACCTGCTCAACGAGTCGATGTGGGAGCTGTCCAACATCAACCAGGGGCGGATCGCCAACCCCGTCGAGTACATCGAGATGCGGCGCAAGGTGGGCGGCGCGCCCTGGTCGGCGGGGCTGGTGGAGTACGCGACAGCCGAGGTCCCGGCCGCCGTCGCCGGGTCGAGGCCGCTCAGGGTGCTGATGGAGACCTTCTCCGACGCCGTGCACCTGCGCAACGACCTGTTCTCCTACCAGCGCGAGGTCGAGGACGAGGGCGAGAACAGCAACGGCGTGCTCGTCCTGGAGAAGTTCTTCGACTGCACCACCCAGGAGGCCGCCGACACGGTCAACGACATCCTCACCTCCCGTCTCCACCAGTTCGAGCACACCGCGTTCACCGAGGTCCCCGCGGCGGCCCTGGAGAAGGGGCTCAGGCCCGACGAGGTGGCCGCCGTCGCCGCCTACACCAAGGGCCTGCAGGACTGGCAGTCCGGCGGCCACGAGTGGCACCTGCGCTCCAGTCGGTACATGAACGAGGGCGCCGTGGCGGGCGCGCCCTGGCAGCGGCTGACCGGCCCGGGCACCTCCGCCGCCGACGTCGGCGCGCTCCTCGCCTCGGCCGCCGCGGAACGCCTGCGCGCGTACGCGCACGTACCGTTCCAGAAGGTCGGCCCGTCGCTGCTGCCCGACTTCCACATGCCCTTCCAGGTGGAGCTGAGCCCGCACCTGGAGGCGTGCCGACCGCGCCTGAAGGCGTGGTCGCACCGCATGGGCCTCCTGGAGGAGGGGGTCTGGGACGAGGACAAACTCGCCGCCTACGACCTCCCGCTGTGCTCGGCCGGTCTCGACCCGGACGCCACTGCCGGGGCCCTGGACCTCAGTGCTCAGTGGCTCGCCTGGGGCACCTACGGCGACGACTACTACCCGCTCGTCTTCGGCGGCCGCCGCGACCTCGCGGCCGCCCGCCTGACCACGGCCCGTCTGTCGGCCTGCATGCCCGTGGACGGCGAGGCGGCCCCCGTCGTCCCCGTCAACGCCATGGAGCGCGCCCTGATCGACCTGTGGGCGCGCACCACCGCCGCCATGACCGGCGACCAGCGGCGCACGCTGCGCGACGCCGTCGACGTGATGACCGAGAGCTGGGTGTGGGAGCTGTCCAACCAGCTCCAGAACCGCGTCCCCGACCCGGTCGACTACCTGGAGATGCGCCGCGCCACCTTCGGCTCCGACCTCACCCTGAGCCTGTGCCGCATGGGCCAGGGGCCCGCCGTCCCGCCGGAGGTCTACCGCAGCGGTGTCGTCCGCGCGCTGGAGAACGCGGCCGTGGACTACGCGTGCCTCACCAACGACGTCTTCTCGTACCAGAAGGAGATCGAGTACGAGGGGGAGATGCACAACGCGATCCTCGTCGTGCAGAACTTCTTCGGCTGCGACTACCCGACCGCGCTCGGCATCGTCCACGACCTGATGACCCAGCGCATGGAGCAGTTCCAGCATGTGGCCGCACAGGAACTGCCCGTCCTGTACGACGACTTCGACCTCTCGCCCGAGGCCCGCGAGGCGATGGGGCACTATGTCGCCGACCTGCAGAACTGGCTGGCGGGCATCCTGAACTGGCACCGTGAGGTGGACCGGTACAAGTCCGGCTATCTGGCCGGCCGCACCCATGGCTTCCTGCCGGACCGCGTGCCGGCGGCCCCCGTCCCGTACCCGTCGCTCTCCTGACGGATCAGTCTCACTCGTTCGTGGCTCGTGGTGCGCCCGTGCGCCGGGTAGAGCACCAGGCGGAGGCGATCCATGGAACAGACAGCGTTGCGTCCCAAACCCATGCCGGGCCGGGAGTCCGGTGGCTGCGCCGGTCCCGGCGACCGGGTCCGCCGGCGCATGCCGCACGCGGGCGGGGCGGCAGGCTGACGACCCTGCTGTGCGGCCTGTTCGCGGCGGGCGAGCAGGTGCCCCGCGCGGCCGGTGCGTTCAGCCGGGGACCCGTTGGGGTGGGACGGGCGCCGGCCGATCGTGCACGATCGTGGCGCACCGCCTGGACCACGGGCCCCGGTGCAGCGCTCACCACGCCGCCCGCCGCCCTCGAGCTGCCGAAGGCGCGTCGCCGGCTCCGACACGCGCAGCGACTGTCGGCCGTGAGGACGGCGCGGGACGGCGCGGGACGGCGGGGACGGTGAGGACGGTGAAGGACAGCGGGGGCGGTGGAGGGCAGCGGGGGACGGCGGGGGACGGCGGGGGGCGCGGTGATGTCTGCGGTGATCGCGGCCGACCGTCGCCGCGCCTCGGGCCACAGGGCGGCCGATCGGGACGACGGAGGGGGCCGGCCAGGCCGTCGCCGTGGCCGGCCGGGCGCCGCAACATCGTCAACCGGCTCGCGGGAGCCCCGTCGGACGGGCAGGATGCTGCCCGTGGCCGTCACGTCGGCGTCACCCGGCCCGGACGACCGCCACACCTCAGTCGCCACGTCCTTTCTGGGAGGCCCGGATGACCGGCACCGCCCCCGCGCCCTTCACCGCCGACGACTATCGGGCCCGCATGACGCGCGCCGCGCGCGAGGCCGCCGACGCCGGCCTCGCCGGCCTCCTCGTGGCACCGGGCCCCGACCTCGTCTGGCTCACCGGCTACGCGCCCACCGCCGCCACCGAACGGCTCACGCTGCTCGTCCTCGCCGCCGGCCGGGAACCCGTCCTCGTCGTGCCCACCCTGGAGGCCCCCGACGCGGCCAAGGCGGCGGGCGCCCCGGCCCTCGCCCTGCGCGACTGGACCGACGGCAAGGACCCCTACGCCGTCGCCGCCGCCCTGCTCGACGCCGACGGCCGGTTCGGGATCAGCGACAACGCCTGGGCGATGCACCTGCTCAGTCTGCAGAAGGCCCTGCCCGCCGCCTCCTACGCCTCCCTCACCCAGGCTCTGCCCATGCTGCGCGCCGTCAAGGACGCGGCCGAGCTGGAGCTGATGGCGGCCGCGGGCGCCGCCGCGGACCGGGCGTTCGAGGAGATCCGGCGGATGCCCTTCGCCGGCCGCCGTGAGACGGAGGTCGGCGCGGACCTCGCGGACCTGCTGCGCAGGTTCGGGCACTCCCAGGTCGACTTCACCATCGTCGCGTCGGGGCCCAACGGCGCCAACCCGCACCACGAGGTCGGCGACCGCGTCATCGAGCACGGCGACATGGTCGTCCTCGACTTCGGCGGCCTCAAGGACGGCTACGGCTCCGACACCTCCCGCACCGTCCACGTCGGCGAGCCCACCGAGGAGGAACGCCGGGTGCACGACCTCGTCCGCGAGGCGCAGGAGGCGGGCTTTCGCGCGGTGCGGCCCGGCGTCGCCTGCCAGGAGGTCGACCGGGCCGCCCGCGCGGTCATCGCCGACGCCGGTTACGGTCCGCGCTTTATCCACCGCACCGGTCACGGCATCGGCGTCACCACCCACGAGCCGCCGTACATGATCGAGGGCGAGGAACAGCCCCTCGTGCCCGGTATGTGCTTCTCCGTCGAGCCCGGCGTCTATCTGCCCGGCCGGTTCGGGGTGCGCATCGAGGACATCGTCACCGTCACCGAGGACGGCGGCCGCCGTCTCAACGACACCACCCGCGAACTGGTCATAGTGGACTGAACCGCTCCCAGGAGTCCCCGGCACCCACCCGAACGGCAACGGCGCGATCATGACCCAGGCACCGACACCCACCGCGGACACCGTCCGCCGGCTGGTCCGCGCGCTCCTGAAGCAGTCCGGCCCGGGCGGCCCAGGCCCGGAGGTACGGCCCGTCGCCGAGGGCGGCCCGCAGACCACCTGGTGGGTCGGGGACCGCCATGTGCTGCACCTGGCCCCCGATCGGGAGGCCGCGCTGCGCCGCCGCCGCGAACTGCGGCTGCGCGACCTCGTCCGTCCGCACGTCCCCGTGGCCCTGCCGACCGCCGTCGCCCAGGGCGAGTGGTCCCCCGGCCTCATCTGCACCCTCGACACCAGGCTGCCCGGCGGCACGGCCGAGGAGCACGACGTGTCGGCCGTCGGCGAGGCCGATCTCGCCGGGCTGCTCGGCGGGCTGCGCGAGGTCCCGCCCCGGGCGGCCGAGGCGCTCGGCGCGCCGCGCACCGCCCCGCGCTCGCTGGAGGCGCTGCGCCGGATGGCGGTGACCGCCGCGGAGGGCCTGGCCCGGGCGGACGAGTTCGACCCCGCCCGTCTGCACCAGCTCACCCCGCCCGGCGCGGTCCAGCTGGCCGCCCAGCCCGCCACGGCCGTCCTGGTCCACCACGCCCTGCGCGGCGAGCACCTCGTGGTGAGCGCGGACGGCCGGGTGCGCGGCGTCCTGGACTGGACCGAGGCGGTCGTCGGGGACCCCGCGGAGGATATCGCCGGCCTCGCCCTGGCCGTCGGCTCCGGCGCCGCCGTGCGGGCCGCCACCCTCGCCGGCTACGGCGTACGGCCCTGTCTGCGCGGGCTGTGGCTGGCCCGCTGCGACACCGTCGTCCGCCTCGCCGAGCACGTCACGGGCCGCGGACCCGGCCCCCGCGACCCGGACGCCCTCTCCCTCTGGCGGACCCGGCTGGGACGCGCCTGGGAGGCGATCCTGCTGGAGCGCGTGACGGAACTGCGGGAGGACGAGGAGGACGCGGAGGGCGCGGAGCGCGCACCGGACGAGGAGCCGTGACCGTCCCGGCCGCCGCCGGGGAGGAGGAGCCGTGACCGTCCCGGCCGCCGCCGGGGAGGAGGAGCCGTGACCGTCCCGGCCGCCGCCGGGGAGGAGGAGCCGCGACCGTCCCGGGCGGCGCGCTCCCCGATCCCACCCCCGGATCCCACTTCCCGATCCCACCCCCGGATCCCACTTCCCGATCCCGCTCCCGGATCCCGCTCCCCGATCCGCAGTCCGAGGCGCGCTCCGCCTGCGGTGGGACCCCGCGCGCGGGGCGGCCCCGCCTCGTCCCGCGGGCGGAGGTCAGTCCTGTTCCAGGACCACGCACGAGTGGCCGGGCAGTTGCAGCAGCCCGTCCGGGCCCGGTGCGTCCACCGGCTCCCACGCGGCCAGCACGCGGGCCGGGCGCGGGCCCAGGGGGATCGCGGCCGGCTCCTTGCCGAGGTTGACGGCCACCCGGACGTCGCCGCGCCGGAAGGCCAGCCAGCGGGCCTGCGCGTCGTGAGCCACCTTGATGTCGGCCAGGTCGGGGTCGGTGAGGTCGGCGTGCGCGTGCCGCAGCGCGATCAGCTCGCGGTACCAGGCCAGCACGCGCGCGTGCGGCTCGCGCCGGGGCTCGGACCAGTCCAGGCAGGAGCGCTCGCGGGTCGCCGGGTCCTGCGGGTCCGGCACGTCCTCCTCGGCCCAGCCGTGCGTCGCGAACTCCCGCCGCCTGCCCCGCCGTACGGCCTCGGCGAGCTCGGGGTCGGTGTGGTCGGTGAAGTACTGCCAGGGCGTGCCCGCGCCCCACTCCTCGCCCATGAACAGCATCGGCGTGAACGGGGCGGTCAGCGTCAGCGCGGCCGCGCAGGCCAGCAGTCCGGGGGAGAGGCTCGCCGAGAGCCGGTCGCCCAGGGCGCGGTTGCCCACCTGGTCGTGGGTCTGGGAGTAGCCCAGGAGCCGGTGCGCCGGCATCCGGGCGCGGTCCAGCGGACGGCCGTGGCGGCGGCCCCGGAAACCCGAGTACGCGCCGTCGTGGAAGAAGCCGCCGGTGAGGGTCTTGGCGAGCGCGGCGAAGGGATCGCGCGCGAAGTCGGCGTAGTAGCCCTGGGACTCGCCGGTGAGCGCCGTGTGCAGTGCGTGGTGGAAGTCGTCGTTCCACTGTGCGTGCAGGCCCAGGCCGTTCTCCCGGCGGGGGGTGATCAGCCGCGGGTCGTTCAGGTCGGACTCCGCGATCAGGAACAGCGGCCGGCCCGTCTCGGCGGCGAGGGCGTCGACGGCCGCCGACAGCTCCTCCAGGAAGTGGCACGCGCGCGTGTCCGCGAGCGCGTGCACCGCGTCCAGCCGCAGACCGTCGAGCCGGTAGTCGCGCAGCCAGGCCACAGCGCTGTCCAGCAGATAGGCGCGCACCTCGTCCGAGCCGGGCGCGTCCAGGTTGACGGCCGCCCCCCACGGCGTGTGGTGGGTCTCGGTGAAGTACGGCCCGAACTCGGGCAGGAAGTTGCCCGAGGGGCCGAGATGGTTGTGCACGACGTCCAGGACCACGCCCAGACCGAGCTCGTGGGCCCGGTCGACGAAGCGCTTCAACGCCTCCGGACCGCCGTACGGCTCGTGCACCGCCCACGGCGACACGCCGTCGTATCCCCAGCCGTGCCGGCCGGGGAACGAGCACAGCGGCATCAGCTCCACATGGGTGACGCCGAGCTCCGCGAGATGCCCGAGCCGCCCGGCGGCCGCGTCCAGGGTGCCCTCGGGGGTGTACGTGCCCACGTGCAGCTCGTACAGGACCGCCCCCGGCAGCGGACGCCCGGGCCACTGCGTACGCCAGGCGTAGCGGCTCTGGTCGACGACCGCGCTGAGCCCCTCGGGGCCGTCCGGCTGACGGCGCGAGCGCGGGTCGGGCCGGACGGGGCCGTCGTCCAGCGCGAAGCCGTACCGCGCGCCGTCCCCGGCCTCCGCCTCGGCGGTCCACCACCCGGATCGCTCCGGATCGCGCTCCATCACGCGCGCTGCGCCCTCGCACTGGAGCGTCACACGTTCGGCCTGCGGTGCCCACACCTCGAACTGCACGGACGGTTCCCCTTCGTCTGTTGACCGTGATGGAGCGCGTCGTCGCCCATCGTGCCTGAAGATCGATCCGCTTCGGGAACACTCCCATTGTCGCCACCCGCGGGCGGGGGCGTTCTCCCGTCTTCTGGACACCCGGGGTTTCGCTGACCGACAATCACCAGCGTGACGTCGTCCTTCGAGTTCAACACGTACCCCGCGCGGCTGTCCGACGTGGAGCGCGACCGGGCGCTGAAGGTGCTGCGTGACGGCGCCGCCATGGGGCGTCTGTCGCACGACACGTTCATCCGGCGCATGGAGCTGGCCCTCGCCGCCCGCCGCTCGGACGAGCTCGCCGTCCTCACCGCCGACCTGCCCAGGGAGAGCCGTTTCTCCCGCGTCGTCTTCGGCTCCGTCGAGGCGGTCTCGGGCTTCACCGTGCGGCTGCGCCGGGCCTGGCAGGCCGAGCGGCTGCCCAAGCTGCTGCTCCCGCACCCCGGCACCGAGCAGGCGCTGCGCATCGGCCGCGACCCGGTGAACGGCCTGCGGCTGACCCACGAGAGCGTCTCGCGGGTGCACGCCGAACTGAGCCGCCGGGGCGGGATGTGGGTCCTGCGCGACCTCGGCTCGACCAACGGGACGACCGTCAACGGACGCCGTGTCATCGGCGCGGCCGTGGTCCGCGAGGGCGACCAGGTCGCCTTCGGCCGGACGGCGTTCCGGCTCTCGGCGAACTGAACACGCGCACCTCCCGCGCGCCCGGCTGCCCCCTTCCCGCGAGCCCCGCCCCCTTCCCGCGAGCCCCGCCCCCTTCCCGCGAGCCCCGCCCCCTTCCCGCGA
>NZ_JBHVYK010000015.1:0-37322 GCF_042880855.1 Streptomyces sp. NPDC058291 | reverse complement strand
GGTCCCACTCACGTCCCGCGAGTCCCGCCGCACCCCACGACTCGCGGTCAAGTCCCTTGGAAGGGTGCGGTGTCGACGTATCCAGGGTCATGACCCACTGTGCGTGCACCGGACCCGCCCGGTGATCCGGCGGCGCCGCCCCGTCGGAACTGCTGGAACGTCTCCTCCCGCGGGTCAGGCCCCACCTGGCCGACGCCCCTGACGCGGCCCGCCTGCCCGCCCCGGTCGACGACCACCTCCTGGTGTCCCCGGTTCTGGCGGACGCCTGGCACCCCGACACCGCCGACCCGGCCCGCCCGCTCCCGCCGGTCGGCGCCGCCCACCTGACCGCATCGCGGGCCGCCGGATCGTCCTGCGGACGGCGGGGGCCTGCCGCACCAGCCGGTCACCGCCTCAGGACGCGACCCGTGCGGGGCGCTGCCGGAGCTGGACGCGCTCCTCGACGCGTGCTGCGCCGGCTACCGGGACGAGTGCGCAGCGCGCTGGATTCCCGTGACCCGCCAGGCGGAGTACCAGACGCGGGTCGTGCCGGCCGCGTTCGGACCGGCCGGCCGTGCCCCCGCCGCGCCGGCCCCTGCCCGTTCGGGTGAGTCGGACTGATGTGCGCGGCCCGCCGTGCCGATGCACGGGGAATGACGCACTTCTCCGACTTCCCCCACGGATCGCGGTCCCGCTCGGCGCGAGCCGTCCGGCGCGCCCTGCCGGTCGCGGCAGCCCTCCTCCTCGCCGCGGGCGCGACCCCGGCCCTGGCGGCCTCGCGGGACGCCCTGCCCGGCAACTGGCTCCAGCTGACCGTCACCCGCGGCGACGCCCGCTCCAGCGACACCCGCGGCACCCTGCTGATGTGCGACCCGCCCCAGGGCCACTCCCGGGCCGCGGAGGCCTGCGACGTGCTGGCCAGGGCCGGGGGCGACGTCGCCGCCGTCCCCGGCGACGTCGACCGGGTCTGCCCCCTGGTGTACGCGCCGGTGACCGTCCGCGCGCAGGGGCGGTGGAACGGCCGCGCGGTCGACTACCGGCACACCTTCGGCAACGACTGCGAGCGCGAGGCGCTGACCGGGGCGGTGTTCGCCCTGGACGACGAGCAGGTGCCCGAGGTCTGAGCGGGACCGGCGGTGGGGCGGCGCCCGCGGGGCGGCCGCCGCGCCCCGCCCGCCCGCGGGGGGGGCGGGGGGGGGGCCCCCCCGCGGCGGCCGCGCCCCCCCGGGGGGGCGGGTGGGGGTGCCGGGGGGGGTGGGCCCCGGGGACGCCGCGCGGGGGCCGGTGGTCTGCGGGGGCCGGGGGGGCGGGCCCGGCGGGGGGCCCGCCACCACCCCCTTCACCGGCCGGTCGGGCAGAGGGCGGCGCGCCCCGCCCGTCAGGCCGCGCCCTCGCGGGCGTGCAGGGCCGCCGCGACGGCCGTGCGGGACTGGTGCTCGACCTGGTGCTCCAGGGGCACCCAGCGGGCCCGGAAACGGTCGGCGAAGGCGTCGCTCCAGGTCTTCACGAGCTGCTCCAGACGCGGGGCGGCCCGATCATCGCTCTCCTGCAGCACCCGCCACAGCATCGCCGCCGCCCGCAGCGGCAGCCGGCGGGCGAAGGCGTCGACGCTGCCGACGTAAGCCATCGTCGTGTCGGCCGGGGGAGTCTGGGTCCAGTCCGCGGCCAGGCCCGGCACCAGCTCCAGCGCCCACGTGGCCGCCCGCAGCAGCGGCCCCTCCACGCCCTCCAGCCGGGGCAGCGCGTCGGCGAGGACGCGCTCCACCTCCGTGGCGTCGCGCAGCAGCCGTCGGGCCAGCCGCCGGATCGCCGCGGCCGGGGCGGGATGCGGGGCGGGGTCGTCCACCATGTCGCTCGCCCACATGGGCACCTCCACCACGGCCGTCAGGCCGCCGTAGCGGTGCGCGTGGTACCAGGTGCTGTGCCGTGCGTCGTCCGGCATGCTCGGGTAGGCCGCCTCCGCCCCGGCGGCCGGCATCACGTGCACCCCGGGACCGGACGCCGGCCAGCCCGCCGCGTCGGAGGCGCCCGTCTCCACCGGGATGTGCAACTGCGCCGCCGACTTCACGAACGGCTCTGCGAGACCGGGGATGTCCTTCGTCAGCTGCACCCAGCTGCCGCCCAGGTCGGTGCCGTGCAGGGTCACCTGCAGGTAGGGCCGCAGCTCGTCGATGACCCGGGTCAGCGTGCGCGTCTCGGGCGGCAGCCGGTCCGGCGGCAGCACGGCGGGCGACCATTCCGGCTGCTCGGGACCGGCGGGGCGGAAGAACCCCAGGTGGTACTCCAGCAGGCTGCGCGGCGCCGGCGTCACATGCAGGCTCGCGCCGTCGGGGTCCGCGCAGAGGAGGAAGTGCCAGGACGTGCCGTCCCGCAACTCCCTCTCGTACAGAACCCGTTCGGCCAGCGCGAGCAGGGTGGACCCCCCGGCCGGCTCGTTGGCGTGGGCTCCGGCGACGACCAGCACGGTTCGTCGGGAGTGCCCCACGGACAGCAGGTGCAGCGGCCGGCCCGCCCGGGAGACCCCCACCTGCCGCAGCGCGCACACTCCGGGTTGCTGCACGGCCAGTGCCCGGGCAGACGTGGTCAATTCGGTCACGGTGGGGTAGCGCAGCTCCGGCAGGAGACTCACCCCCGTATTCGTCCGCCCGGCCTTCGCCCCCGCAGTACCCCACGGCCGCTGGGAACTGTCAAGAACGCTCGTGGAAGGCTCCGGGGGGCGTTCGGATGCGCACGCCGGCGGAAGGGGCCCGCGGACGCCGCGCGGCGCCGAGCGCGCAAGCTGGGCGTGCCCCTCGCCGCGAGGACGCCGCCCGGCCCCTCGCCCGGCCCCTGCCGACGCCGAGGCGCATCCCGGCGTCCAGGCGTCGTCACTCGACGCGTTCCAGCAGAGCCACCGGCAGCCGGTCGAACAGTTCCGCCACGCGCGCGTGCCCGGTGAACTCCCGGGCGGGCGCCCCTTCCCCGGCCAGCACGTCGACCCACCTGCCCGGAGGCAGCGTCAGCCGTTCCTCCCGCCAGCCGCCCGCCTGGGCCAGCCGCAGCGACAGCCGCGTCACGGCCGTGACGACCCGGCCGGAGCGCGCGAACGCCAGACAGTGGTCCGCGGCCGCCCCCTCGGCGGGCAGCGGCTCGTACGAGGCCGACTCCCCGAACGCCTCCGGTCGCCGCCGGCGCAACCGCAGCGCGGCCGCGGTCACCGCGTCCTTGACACCCGGATCCTGGGGCGGGAACCGCACCGGGCGCCGGTTGTCCGGATCCACCAGCGCCCGGTACTCGCCCTCCGTGCCCTGGTAGACGTCCGGCACTCCCGGCATCGTCAGCTGCACCAGGGCCGTGCCCAGCACGTTCGCGCCGATGTGCGGCTCCAGCGCGGCGCGCAGCGCGGCCACCCGCTCGCCCGGCGCCCCGCACGGCCCCGCCGCCACGAACGCGGCCACCGCCTCCTCGTACGAGGGGTCCTGCTCCGTCCAGGTGGTGTGGAGCCCCGCCTCGCGCGCGTGCTTGAGCAGCGCCTCCCGGACGCGCTCCGCGGCCGCCGGCCCGAGCCCGAAGACCGTCTGCCAGGCCGCCCAGGCGAGCTGACGGTCGGGGAGGTCCTCCCGCGCGTCCGTGACCTGCTCCAGGAGGTCCGCCCAGCGCTCGGGGCACTCGGTGAGCACGGCGAGCGCGGCCCGCACGTCGGCGCTGCGCTTGGTGTCGTGCGTCGACACGACCGTCCCCGTGGCCGGCCAGTCGCGCTGCACGCGCGCGCAGTACGCGTGGAACGCGGTGGGCGACACGCCCGGGTCGCCGGGGTCGCCGCCCACCTCGTTGGCCGCCAGCAGCGGCACATAGCGGTAGAACGCCGTGTCCTCCACCGACTTGGCGCGCAGCGCGGACGACGTCTGGGCGAACCGCGCGCGGAACTCGTCCCCCTTGGGCCCCTCCCCGCCCAGCACCAGAGCCCGCACCACGTCGACCGCGTCCGCCTCCTGCGGCACCGCGAACGCCTGCCGGGCCTGCGCGGCCGCCTCCTCGGTCACCACGGCCGCCGGGTCGCCCGAGGCGTAGGGCCGGTAGACCTCCATCCGCACGAGCAACTCCGTCAGCGCCGTGCGCAGCGCCCAGGGCGCCCGGTCGCGCAGCGCGGGGTCGGCCGGGTCGTCGCCCACCCGGGACGCCGTGCGGGTCAGCCGGTCCGTCTCGGCCGCCAGCTCGTGGCCGATCACCGCGTACGCCGCCCGCCGCACGGTGGCCGCCCAGTCGCCCCCACGGTCCGCCTGCGGGTCCGCGAAGCGCCGGTAGCGGTCCAGGAGCTCCCGGGCCCCCTCGGGGTCCGTGAAGAGGCCGTCGACGCGGCGCAGGGCGTCGTAGCCGGTGGTGCCGGCCACCGGCCAGGAGTCGGGCAGCCGCTCCCCGTCGGCCAGGATCTTCTCGACGACCGTCCAGCGGCCGCCGCTCGCCGTGTGCAGCCGCTCCAGGTAGGCGTCGGGGTCGGCGAGGCCGTCGGGGTGGTCGACGCGCAGCCCGTCGATCACCCCCTCGTGCACCAGGCGCAGGATCGTGCCGTGGGTGGCCTCGAACACCTCCGGGTCCTCCACCCGCACCCCGATGAGTTCCGAGACGCTGAAGAAGCGCCGGTAGTTCAGCTCGGTGCGCGCCAGCCGCCACCACACCGGCCGGTACCACTGTGCGTCCAGCAGCTGCGGCAGCGGCAGCTTCTCGGTGCCCTCCCGCAGCGGGAACGCATGGTCGTGGTAGCGCAGGACGTCGCCGTCGACGCGCAGGTGCTCCAGCTCCGCGCCGACCGGCCCGCCGAGCACCGGGAGCAGCACCTGACCGCCCTGCGCATCCCAGTCGACGTCGAACCAGCGCGCGTACGGCGATTTCGGACCCTCGCGCAGGACCTCCCACAGGGCGCGGTTGTGGCGCGGGGCCATCGCCATGTGGTTGGGCACGATGTCCACGACCAGCCCGAGGCCGTGCTCGCGCGCGGTGCGCGCCAGCGCCCGCAGGCCGTCCTCGCCGCCCAGTTCCGCGCGCACGCGCGTGGGGTCCACGACGTCGTAGCCGTGCAGGGAGCCGGGCACGGCCTCCAGGACGGGGGACAGATGCAGATGCGAGATCCCCAGCGAGGCCAGGTACGGCACGGCCGCCGCCGCGGCCTCGAACGGGAACGCGGGCTGCAGCTGCAGCCGGTAGGTGGCCGTGGGCGTCACGGGAGGGAGGGCGTCACGTCGCTCAGGGGTCATGACCACCTACGTACCCGCCTGGTGGCTTTTCCTGTCACCCGCCCCCCAGGCGGTCGGGTCCGGCCGTCCGTCCGGCGGCTCGGCCGGCTCGGCCGAGAGACCCGGTCCGGGCAGGGGGAGACCCCGACCCCTCACGGGATCGGGGCCTGCCCCTCGGCGGACACGGCCTAGGTCGGCCGCTGCAGCACCGTCATGCTGCGGTCCACCAGCGTCAGCCGTTCGCCGGCCCGCAGCCTCGGGCCCGCGTCCGAGGCCACCGCCTGCGGGTTCGCCGTGTCGACGACCACCTGCCACTGCCGTCCGAGATCGGCCGGGACCACGAACTCCAGGGGCCGGGCGGAGGCGTTGAACATCAGCAGGAACGAGTCGTCGGTGATCCGTTCGCCGCGCGCTCCCGGTTCGGAGATCGCGTTGCCGTTGAGGAACACCGACAGCGCGGAGGCCTGCGCCCGGTCCCAGTCCCGCGGCGCCATCTCCTTCCCCTCGGGCGTGAACCAGGCGATGTCCGACAGCTCGCCGTGGGTTCCCTCCACCGGACGGCCGTGGAAGAAGCGGCGCCGCCGGAACACGGGATGCTCCTTGCGCAGGCCCACCAGCGCGCGCGTGAAGTCCAGCAGCTCTGCGCCGGGGCCCTCGGCCTCGGGCCACTCGACCCAGGACAGCTCGCTGTCCTGGCAGTAGGCGTTGTTGTTGCCCTGCTGGGTGCGCCCGAACTCGTCCCCGTGGCTGATCATGGGCACGCCCTGGGACAGCATCAGCGTGGCGAGGAAGTTGCGCATCTGCCGGGCCCGCAGCGCCAGCACCTCGGGGTCGTCGGTCTCGCCCTCGGCGCCGCAGTTCCAGGACCGGTTGTGACTCTCGCCGTCCCGGTTGTCCTCCCCGTTGGCCTCGTTGTGCTTGTCGTTGTAGGAGACCAGGTCACGCAGAGTGAAGCCGTCGTGACAGGTCACGAAGTTGATGGAGGCGAGCGGCCGGCGCCCGTCGTCCTGGTAGAGGTCGGAGGAGCCGGTCAGCCGGGAGGCGAACTCGCCGACCGCACGCGCCTCGCCCCGCCACACGTCCCGCACCGTGTCGCGGTACTTGCCGTTCCACTCCGTCCACAGCGGGGGGAAGTTCCCCACCTGGTAGCCGCCCTCGCCCACGTCCCACGGCTCCGCGATCAGCTTCACCTGGGACACCACCGGATCCTGCTGGACCAGGTCGAAGAACGACGACAACCGGTCCACCTCGTGGAACTGGCGCGCCAGGGTCGCCGCGAGGTCGAACCGGAACCCGTCGACATGCATCTCCAGGACCCAGTACCGCAACGAGTCCATGATCATCTGCAGGACGTGCGGGGACCGCATGAGCAGCGAGTTCCCGGTCCCCGTGGTGTCCATGTAGTAACGCGGGTCGTCCGTCAACCGGTAGTACGACGGATTGTCGATGCCCTTGAAGGACAGCGTGGGACCCAGGTGGTTGCCCTCGGCGGTGTGGTTGTAGACGACGTCCAGGATCACCTCGATGCCCGCCTCGTGCAGCGCCCGCACCGCCGACTTGAACTCCAGGACCTGCTGGCCCCGGTCGCCCCAGGAGGCGTACGCGTTGTGCGGGGCGAAGAAGCCGATCGTGTTGTAGCCCCAGTAGTTGTTGAGGCCCATGTCGACCAGCCGGTGGTCGTTGACGAACTGGTGCACCGGCATCATCTCCAGCGCCGTCACCCCGAGCTCCGTCAGATGCTCGATGATCGCCGGGTGCGCCAGCGCCGCGTACGTGCCGCGCAGCTCCTCGGGGAGCCCCGGATGGCGCATCGTGAGGCCCTTGACGTGCGCCTCGTAGATCACCGTGTGGTGGTACTCGGTGCGCGGCCTGCGGTCGTCGCCCCAGTCGAAGTACGGATTGACCACGACCGACGTCATCGTGTGGGGCGCGGAGTCGAGATCGTTGCGCCGTTCGGGGTCGTCGAAGTGGTAGCCGTACACCTCCTCGCCCCAGCCGACCGACCCGCTGATCGCCTTCGCGTACGGGTCGAGCAGCAGCTTCGCCGAGTTGCAGCGCAGCCCGCGACCGGGGTCGTACGGACCGTGCACGCGAAAGCCGTAGCGCTGCCCCGGCATGATGCCGGGCACATACGCGTGCCGGACGAACGCGTCGCTCTCGCGCAGTTCCACCGCCGTCTCCGAGCCGTCGTCGTGCAACAGACACAGCTCTACTCGGTCCGCGGCCTCCGTGAAGACCGCGAAGTTCGTGCCGGCGCCGTCGTACGTGGCACCGAGTGGATACGCCTCTCCAGGCCAGACCTGCATGGACACGACTCTTTCAGGTGTCAAGCCCCGGTGGGGGCGCCTCGGCTTCGAGTCTCCAGGAAAGTGATGGAACCACCTGTGACTTACGCCCCTCTTACCAAATGACCGGTGCATACGCCGACATATGGCGTGTGCCGAACCAGTGGGGCAGACGTACTCCCGGCATCAGGGGGAGTAGGGGGAGATTGTGCGCACTACGGTGCGCCGCCACCTGGGCAAGGTGGTGGCGGGTACGGCCGTCGCGGTGGCCGCGACGGCCGTGATGGTGGGGATCACCCTGCCGGGCACGGCGGGGGCGGACGACAACGGGGGCGGCAAGGCGGGATCGGGCGCCGGACACAGCGTCGGACAGGCGGCCGGACAGCAGCAGGCCGACGCGGCGGGGGCCGTCGGACCCGGCGTCGTCGAGGGCGCGCCCGCCGAGGGCGACCGGGGCCACGGCCGCGACCCGCTGACCGACGACGAGACCGCGCGCGTCGAGCGGATCGCGCTCAGCCGACAGCAGTTCAACGCCGCCCAGGACGTGGACGGCGACCGAGGCCCCCAGCGTCTCGGCGTGGACCTCGCCGAGCCCCGCGGCGACGAGGTGGACGACCCGGACGCCCCGCGGCGCGCGGAGGTGTCGTTCTACGACTACCGCAACGACGCCCTGCTCACCAAGACCGTCAACCTCGACACCGGCAAGGTCGAGGCCACCGGCGTCCAGCACGGCGTCCAGCCGCCGCTGGGCCCCGCCGAGCAGACCGAGGTCGCCAAGCTCCTGATCGCCGATCCGCTCGGCGCCGGCCTCAAGGCGGACTACAAGGACGCCACCGGCAAGGAACTCACCTCCCCGGACCAGCTGCAGCTCGCCGGCATGGTCTACCGGGCGGTGCCCGGCGCCGAGCCCGCCGTCCTCGACACGTGCGGGGAGCACCGCTGCGCGCGGCTGCTGACGAAGGTCAAGAACGGTCCGTGGATCGACACCCGGTCCCTGGTCGTCGACCTCAGCACCCGCACGGTCGCCCGGCTCACCCGCTGACCGACCGCAGACCCACCTCTCAGTTCCGTTTTCCGACGTGTCTCCCGCGCGGGGAGGCAAAGGAGTCGTGTCCTCATGCGCGTTCCCGATCCGATCGGCGGCCTCCGGCCGCGGGGCGTCAGCCGTGTCCGCAAGGGGGCCCTCGTCGGCCTGTCGGTGGCCGCGCTGGCCGCCGGCGCGACCGCCGGAGCCGGCCCGGCCGCCGCCCGCCCGAAGGCGGCCCCCGCGGCGGCGGCCGACTGCAGCGCCGCCTACCGCATCGAGCAGAAGCTCTCCACCGGCACCACCTGGCGCATGTGCTGGCGCTTCGAGGCCAAGTCCGGCCTGGTCCTGGAGAAGATCTCCTACCAGCCGCCCGGCGAGACCAAGCCGATCAGAGTCCTCAACAGCGCCAAGATCGCCCAGATCCACGTGCCGTACGACGACGGCACGAACGAGTACAACGACATCACCGACTACAACTTCGGCTCGGGCCTGGTGAACATGACCCCCGCCGAGTGCCCCGGCGGCACCATCAAGACGGTGAAGGTCCCCGAGTCGTTCTCCGACAACCCGAACGTCAAGGGCCTGTGCACCACGACCCGCGCGCGGGGCCACGCCTACCGCATGCAGGCCGACACGGGCAACAAGGTCTTCCAGGCCCAGGGCAAGGACCTGCTCGTCTACACCGTCAACAAGGTCGGCTGGTACGAGTACATCACCGAGTGGCGCTTCTCCGACGACGGCGCGATCAACATGAACGTCGGCGCCACCGGCAGCCTCTCGCCCGTCGACTACGACGCCGGCGACGGCCGCGGCTGGCCCCTGGGCAAGGGCGCCAAGGCCTACGCCACCAGCCACAGCCACAACGTCTTCTGGCGGCTCGACTTCGGCCTGGACGGCAACTCGGCCGCCAAGGTGGAGCAGTACGACTCCGTCGTCAGCCCGCCCGCCGGCGGACAACAGGGCCCGACCAACAAGACCACCCGGACCGTCGTCGCCAAGGAACTCGCCGGCGACGCCAAGAACATGCGCTGGTGGCGCGTGGTCAGCGCGACCGGCAAGAACAAGGACGGCCACGCCCGCTCCTACGAGCTCGTCCCCGGCGCCACCACCAAGTACTCCGGACGGCCCTTCACCCGGCACGACGTCTACTTCACCCAGTACAACCAGTGCGAGCAGTACGCCAGCAACAACGTGCGCAACTGCGGCTCCCCGCTGCACGGTTACTCCGTCGACAAGTGGGTGGACGGACAGGCCCTCACCCACCCCGTGGCCTGGGTGAACGTGGGCTTCCACCACATCGCGCGCGACGAGGACCAGCAGCCCATGCCGGTCCACTGGCAGGGCTTCACCCTCGCCCCCAGGGACGTCACGGCCATGAACCCGCTCACGCCGGCCGCCCTCGCCGGACAGAACGGACGGCCCGCCGACGGTAGTTGAGAAACGACCTGTCCATCCGGCTGCACCGCCCGCCGTCGGCGGAGTACCCTTCCTTGATCGTTGGGACGGGGAGAGCTCGGGGGAGCGGAAGGCGGTGCGCGGGTGGGCTCGGGAGGGCTGGAGCTGCCCCCTGGTGACGAGGGTCACGAGGGGGGCTCCGCAGACGTCCCGACCGGCACGGTGTCCCTGGCCCGGCCGATGGAGACGAACGCCATCGGACCGGAGCTGGACTGGGACGCCGACGCCTGGCGCGAGGTCCGCGTCCGCGCGCAGCGGGCCGGCCGGGCCTACATCTGGCTGAACCTCGTCGAGCAGCGCCTGCGCGCCGTTGTGGCCGCCGTGCTGCGGCCCATCTACGAACCCGTGCACGGCGACGAGTGGGTGGTCGCCGCGGCCGGGCCCGCCGGACAGGAGTGGGTCCAGCGCGCGGTCGCCGTGCGCGAGGTCAGCCGCCGCAAGGGCTATCTGCTCGACCCGGCCGACGACAACGTCGTCACCTTCCTCACCCTGCCCCAGCTGCGCGAGCTCATGGTGCAGCACTGGCCCTGCTTCGAGCCGTACTTCGACGACCGCCGCGACGTCGAACTCGCCCTGGACGAGCTGGAGGTGACCCGCAACGTCGTCTCCCGCAACCGCGCCCTGTCCGAGGCGGTGCTGAACCAGGCCGAACGGGCCTCCGCGCGGCTGCTGGAGATGCTCGGCACCAGCGGCGACGTGCCCTCGGCGCGCAGACTGCCGGTGGACGCCGTCGAGGACCTCGTCGGCGACCGCTACGCGGACGTGGTCGCCGTCCACACCGACCGGGTGCGGCTGCTGCGGCAGTTCCCCGCCGAGGACATCTTCGACGGCTCCCGCCGCATCGACGCCATCGGCATCGGCCTCAACCTGCTCGTGCAGAACTTCTCCGGCCGCCGGCTGGTCCGCCTCGCCGAGGGCGGTGCCCGCGTCCGGCTGCTCTTCCTCAACCCCGCCTCCAGCGCGGTCAAGCGCCGCGAGCGTGAACTCGGGATGAAGCGCGGCGAGTTGAGCCGAGCGGTGGAGATGAACATCCTGCACATGCGCCGGGTCCGATCCCGCCTGCGCGATCCGGGCGCCTTCCAGATCCAGGTCTACGACGAGACGCCCCGCTTCACCGCCTACCTCGTCGACGGCGACGGCGCCGACGGCGTCGCCGTGATCCAGTCCTATCTGCGGCGCATGCGCGGCATGGAGGCGCCGGTGCTGGTGCTGCGCGGCGGCAACCGGGTGGTCAGGTCGGGCGAGGCGAGCGAAGGCGGACTCTTCTCGGCGTATCGCGAGGAGTTCGAGCTGGCCTGGGTGGATTCGCGGCCGGTGTCCTGAAACGACCGTCCTGTCCCGGGGGTGCGCGGGGGATCTCGGCCGCCGAAGCGGAACGCGACCCTCTCGTTGTCAGTGGCGCATGCGAAGGTGAAGACCACTGGGGGAAGCACCACCGAGAAGGGGGGCCATCATGGCCTGGTACCAGGAGCTGCTGATCGGCTTCGACCTGGAGACGACCGGGACGGACCCGCGCGAGGCGCGCATCGTCACGGGAGCCGTGATCGAGGTCAGGGCCGGGCAGGTCCTGGGCCACCGCGAGTGGCTCGCGGATCCGGGCGTCGAGATCCCGGCCGACGCCGTCGCGGTGCACGGCATCAGCAACGAGCGGGCCGCCGCCGAGGGCGCCCCCGCCGACCGGGTGGCGGACGCGATCGCGAACGCCCTCACCTCCTACTGGCGCACCGGCGTCCCGGTCGTGGCCTACAACGCCGCCTTCGACCTCACCCTCCTCTCCGCCGAACTGCGCCGCCACGGCCTGCCCTCCCTGAGCGACCGTCTGGGCGGCCTGGACCCGGCGCCGGTCGTCGATCCTTACACCATCGACCGCTCGGTCGACCGCTACCGGCGCGGCAAGCGCAACCTGGAAGCCGTCTGCGCCGAGTACGGCGTCCCCCTGGACTCCGCCCACGACGCCTCCGCCGACGCCCTGGCCGCGGCCCGTCTGGCCTGCGCGATACCCGTCCGCCACCCCAAGGTCGCCGCCCTCGGCCCGGCGGAACTGCACCGCCGCCAGATCGAGTGGTACGCGCAGTGGGCGGCGGACTTCCAGAGCTTCCTGCGCCGCAAGGGAGACGCGGACGCGGTGGTGGACGGCGCCTGGCCGATACGGGAGCCGGCCACGAAACCCGTCTGAGGGCTTCGCCGACGACAGCCGCTCGCCGCCCCACCGCCCACCGGGCGGCCGCTGTGCCGCCGGCTCACTGGGCCGGCGCGCCGGTTCCCCGGGGTCTCGGGGTGCCGGGGCGCCGGGGTGGCCAACGCGCCCGGGGCGCCGCGTCCGGGCCGGGCCGTGGTCCGCCACTGCCGCAGTGCCCGGATCAGAACGGATACCACCGCACCTCCTCGTCGCCTTCCCGCAGCGACGCCACCCGGCGCCGGAACTCCGCGAGCGCCTTGGGGTTCGTGGGCGCGTGCTGGGCGACCCAGGCGCAGCTCGCCGTCTCGCGGGCGCCCCGCAGGACGGCGCAGCCCGCCCACTCCCGAACGTCCCAGCCGTACGCCCCGGTGAAGGAGTCGTAGTCCGCGGCGGACAGGCCGTACCGGTCACGGGAGAGCGCCATCACCACCAGGTCGTGCTCGCGCAGATCGGCGGAGACGGTCTCGAGGTCGACCAGAACGGGGCCGTCGGGCCCGATGTGCACGTTGCGCGGCAGCGCGTCGCCATGGATCGGCCCCGGCGGCAGCTGCGGCCTCAGCGCGGCGGCGGCTGTCGCGAAGCCGTCGCGGCGCCGGCGCAGATACGCCGCGTCCGCGGGATCGACCGCGTCGCCCGCGAGCCGCAGCCAGCGCTCGACCCCCGACAGCAGGTCGCGGGGCGGCAGCCCGAAGGACGGGATGGGCAGGGCGTGCACCAGGCGCAGCAGTTCGGCCAGATCCCGTGGCTCGGCGGGCCGAACGGGATCGGGCAGCCGGTGCCACACCGTCACCGGATGCCCCTCGACCAACAGCGGCTCCGGCGCGGCCGCCCGCACCGCCGGGACGCCCGCGTCGGACAGCCAGGCCGCGATGTCCAGCTCGCGCCGGGCCCGGCCGAGGAGTTCGGCGTCACGGCCCACCTTGACTACCAGGTCACCGGCGGCGAACACCGCGTTCTCGCCCAGGGCGAGCAGCCGCGCCTCGGCCGCCGGGCCGGGCAGCACGCGCGCCCCGGCCAGTACGTCGCGCGCCCGTGCCTCGTCCATCGTCCGCCTCCGTGTCCTTCCCGCCCGGCCCACCGGACGGTGTCCGGATCCGGCCGTCCGACGGCCAGTGTCGCATTCGCGCCGACCGGACCGGCGGCACGGTGTCTTGACGTCGTACAGCACCTTCACGACCATGGCGGAGCCCGTCGCAGCCGCGGGAAGGGGACGTAGTCGTGACGTCGGCGACCGAGAAGAGACGGACGACGCGCCCTGCGTCCGTCACCGGAACACCGCACGGCGTCGCCGACCACGGCGCGTGGTTCCTCGTCCTGCCCGCCCTCGTCCCCATCCTGGTGCTGAGCGTCGGCCCGCTGCTGTACGGCATCCTGCTGGCGTTCACCGACGCCCAGTCGGGCCGCACCGCGCCCACCCGGTGGATCGGCGCCCTCAACTTCTCCGACCTGCTGCGCGACACGCTGTTCTGGGAGTCGTTCCGGATCGGACTGGTCTGGGCGGTCGCCGTGACGGCACTGCAGTTCCTGCTGGCGCTCGGCCTCGCCCTGCTGCTGAACCAGGACCTGCGGCTGCGGGGGCCGGCCCGCGCCCTGGCCATCGTCCCCTGGGCGATGCCCGAGGTGGTCGTCGGCGTCATGTGGCGGCTCGTCTACAACCCGGACGCCGGCATCCTCAACGAGACCCTGCACGACCTGGGGCTCGGCGACGGACGGGACTGGCTCAGCGGACTGGCGACCGCACTGCCGGCGGTCATCGTCGTGGGCGTGTGGGCGGGCCTGCCGCAGACGACCGTCACCCTGCTCGCCGGCCTGCAGAACACCCCGGCCGAACTGCACGAGGCGGCCGCCGTGGACGGCGCGGGCGCCTGGCGCCGCTTCCGGGCCGTCACCTGGCCCGCGCTCAGACCCGTCGCCCTCGCCATCACGGCCCTCGACTTCATCTGGAACTCGGGGGATTGCCGCCCCAAAACGTCCTGACCTGCAAGTTCGTTGATATCAGAGCCGCTACTGGGAAAGGAGTGGGAAACGAACTAGCCCTCGGCCCGCCCCAATCGCTTCTGCAGCGCCTCCCAGCGCTCCTGCATCGACTTCATGATGGCACGCTCCATCGGCACCGTCACGCTCGAGTAGATCCCCTCGACGCCCGGCACCTCGTGGCCCATCCGCGACTCCACCGCGAACTTGCTGTGGCCGTCCTCGTCCAGCCAGGCCTTGTGTCCATGGCGAAGGAGGTACAGGCGCTTGCCCTTGAACGACGGCACCTCAGGGATGGCCGCCCGATCCCAGCGCGGCGAACGGCCCTTGCGCTCCTTGGCGCCGTCGGCGATCAGCCGCCAGTAGGTGTAGTCGAAGTTGATCGCCCCCAGGCTGTTGCCCTGGATCGCCGGGAACACCCAGCGGTGGTCGTGCGAGGCGAGCAGTTGCTCCAGCAGGTCCGCCAGGAACGGAGGGACGACGAGCGTGCGACTGCTCTCGTACTTGGGCGGGAAGAACCGCAGTTCGCTGTCCTTGTACTGGACCTGCCGTTCCACGCGGATAGCCGGCATGCGCTCGCCACCCTGCCCGTAGCGCTCCAGGTCTTCCTCGTAGCGGTCTTCCTCGTCCGCATCGGGCCGCGGGTCGGAGGAGGGCCAGTTGGGGTAGCAGTACTCGCGCGTGAGCCCGTACAGCTCGGCCGGCCGCATGCCCGTCAAGGCCATCGTCCAGACGAACGCGTAACCGGCCTGGCCGAAGACGATGCGCGCGTTGCGGGCGAGCTGCTCAACGGACTCGGGGGTCACGTCCTTCTTGCGCTCCTTCGCCTTCTTCTTGAACTTGCCCCGTCGCCTGGTGCGCTCGACAGGGGAGGTCTTGAGGAGGCGGGGCACAGCGTCGTCGAGGACCATGCCGAACACCATCATGACGTTCTTCGCCGAGCCCTCGGCGAGGACGTTGTTGACGTGCTTACGGAAGGCCCGGTAGGCGAGGACGTCGACGTCCTTCACTGCCGTGTTGCGCTTCTTGAAGTACGGGCGGATGTGGTTCTCGATCGCCGACCGGTAGGCGCGTTCGGTGAGATGCGCGTGGTCCATGCCGGCGAGCCAGTCGTCCAGCCAGTCCGACATCAGGGTGGCGCCGTCGCGGTTGGAGACGCTGGTGCCCTGGCGGATCTCCGCCATCTTGTCGAGACCGTAGTCGTAGGCCTCGTCCTCGTCGGTGAACCCGCCCTTGGACTCGAACCTCTTGCGGCCGTCGTCGTGATACTCGCCGGTCCACCACTTCACACGGCAGGTTCCGCCGCGCCATTCGGTGTAGACGTCGCGAGCTCGTCTGGCCATGTCGACCCCCTTGCTGTGCGAGTGGTGCGCGGTGGCCCGGCAGGCACCCCTGCCGCCGAGCATCCGCGTCTTCATGATCTCAGCCAGCCCGCCCGAGAGGGCAATGCTGGCAGTGACCGCATTCACCACCGAGATCCCGCACCAGCTCCGCCATGGCGGCCTGAGATTCGGGCCGTTCGCGTATCTGGCGTGGGACCACACAGACGATCCCTTGGTCGGTGCGGACCGCCGTTCCGTCGAACTTTGGCCCGTAGTCGACTATGAGCGCGTCTCTTTGAAGCATGGCTCCCCTTCCGTCACCTGGTGAGGAGCCTCCGAGGACGTGATCCGACTGTGCCATGTGGCGAGCGTTTTGGGACTGGTTGGGACTCAAGTGAAGTGTGGAGAAATGGCAATGGGAAGGTAAAACGCAAAGGGTTGTACGTCAATCTGGTGAACTTCAGTCAGATCAGCCCGCGCTCGCGCAAGTCCCGTACTACACGTTCGCTCATCTCCCGGATCTCCTCGACCGAGGTGCCCTTCGCCGTCGCGATGAGGGCCAGTTGAACGATGTCTCGCGCTTCAGCGTCGAGAACCTCCGGCGGCAGGGGCGACTTCTGGAGGGCAGGCGCCTCGGCGATGCGGTCGGCGGGAACCGGCTCCCCGCTCTCGAGGACGTTGATGCAACTCCCGGGAGCCCACTGGAGCAGCCGGTCGATCTTCACGTAGTTCGTCTCGCGGATCGACTGGCCCTTCTCCACTCGTTGCCAAGTGCCTTTCGAGGTGCCGGCTGCTTTCGCGTTGGCGTCATTGAGCGCGAGGCCGAGGTCTGCGCGGCGACGGCGGGCCGCCCGGGCGAGCCTCTGTAGGGCGTCATTGGTAGGCGAGGGCATGGCCTCATCTTGGCAGGACTGGCCGGGACCAGCCAGGACTAGCCCCTAGTTAGGCCCGAAAGTGACCCTGCGTTTACCCAGCTCAGAGGCTTCTACGGACCAGTAATGGCAACAGGCGGCACTCTAGGGGCACCTATGGCTAGACAGCATGGGCATCTATGGGTAAGTTCTGTGCATGGCACAAACCCCAACCACCTTCGAGGTGGACGGGACGGCTATCTGCACCAAGCGCATGAACGCGGGGATGGAAGTCCAGCAGCTCGCCGACATGGTCGGCATCACCGACAGCTACCTCCGAAAGCTGGAGCGCGGCGTCCGCACCCGCATGAGACCTGGCCCCTACCAGGCACTCAGAGCCGCCCTGAACGCGAACGAGACCGAACTCCTCCTCGCCCCCCACCCGAACCCTCCAGAAAGGAAGTGACGTGAACACCAAGCAGTCCCCGACCCCCACCGCGGCGGACGTCAGCGTCGAGTTCTACAGCCTCCCCCAGGTCGCCAAGATCCTCCACTGCAGCGTGCGCACCGTCCGGCGCTACCTCGCCGACGGCCGGCTCGGCTACAGCCAGGAGAAGAAGGGCGGCGTGATCCGAGTCAGTGCCGCGGACATCGCCGCCTACTACGAGGCGAGCCGCCGCGGCCCGGTCATCCGCCGTCGCCGCACCCCCGTCGCCGCCTGAGCGGCAAAGAGGCCGCCCCCGTAACCGCGAAGTCCGGGACCGGCCTCACGCAGCACCCCTCCCGACAGAGCGAAAGGAGGGAGCCACGTGGCTCCCAGTATCTCATCCGATTCCGACCCGTTCTGGGTCGAGAACCGCGCCAAGTTCCTCGCCGAGGGCAGCACCAGCGCCGACCCGTCGGCCTGCGGTACCTGCCGTGGCAACGTCGAGGCGGGCCAGCCGGTGGAGCACGAGGGCTGCGCCCAGCGCGCCACGCTCCTCCAGGCCCCCGACCACCCCTACTACGAGATCCTCGCCAGCTTCTCGCTGGAGGAGAACGCGAAGCTCCCGCCCCGCTTCCACATCCCCGTCTTCGACGACTGCGGAGTCCCCAACTCGTGGCTGTGCGCCGTCTGCTGGGAGGAGGGCGTCGTCACCGGCTGGCCGTGCGCCACCGCCACCAAGTACGGCACGCAGGTCTTCACCCCGCAGCACCAGGCGGAGACGGTGCAGAAGAGGCAGCAGGCGGAGCTGGCCGAGTTGAAGGGCGTCATCGCTGAGGCCGTCCTCCAGTTGCGGGAGATGCAGCGGGTCGAGTCGGGCCACGTGAAGGCCGCCGGACTCTTCGAGATCGAGATGCGCCTGCGGCACGCTGTCGGCACCCAGGACGAGGTGGCGGCATGACCACCGACCTGTCCCGTCTGGACACCCCGCTGCCGGTCGTCGAGGCCGACGTCGCCGCCGCCCAGTTCGAGTGGGCCGCCGCGCACACCGCGTCCCCGTCGGAGCAGATCGCCTACCGCCTCGACGCCTGGCTGGTGAAGCACCCCGACGCCTGCGCGACGGCCGACGACTACCCGGACTGGCCCGCCCAGTTCGCCGCCATCAAAGCCGCCCACAGCTCCCCGCAGGAGGCGTCGTGAACGCCGAGCAGCTCGACGAACTCCGCCCGCTCGCCGCCGAGATCGAAGCCGCCATCGCCGAAGCCCCCATCCGCCTCGGTAGCGACGACTGGGGAACCGTCCTCGCCGCCAACGTCCTCGCCCGGGTCGCCGTCTACATGGGCCGCACCCTCGGCCCCGACGCGCCGATCCTCGCCGAGGTCCAGGCCGAACGGGACCGGCAGGACGCCAAGTGGGGCGAGCAGAACCACCCCGACGGCACCGGCAGCGTCCACCAGCGCGAAGCTGCCGGGCTCGCCCGCATGGAGTGCGAGGACGCGTTCGCCGCGGGCTACGGGACCTGGTGCCACGTCCTGTTCGAGGAAGTTCGCGAGGCCCTCGCCGAATCGGACCCGGCCAAGCTGCGCGCCGAGCTCGTGCAGGTCGCCGCCGTCGCCACAGCGTGGATCGCCGCCATCGACCGCCGCACCGCCAAGGAGGCCGCCTCATGACCGCGCCCGCCTCGTCTCTGGACGCCGTCCTCGCGGCCGGCGGCACGGTCAAGGTCCCCGGCCTCCTCCACTGGCTCGGCTACGACCGTTCCACGGACCCGGACTTCCGGGCCTCCATCGACGGTGGCTTCACCGAGTCCTTCGAGGACTACTGCATCCGCATCAGCCAGGAGGCCGGCGAGTGACCACCCCGCCGCCGCGCCTGTCGCCGACCGCGGGCCTCCTGAACGCGGCCGCCCGCCTCTACATCCGCCGGGCCCGCAACGTGATCGCCGCCCAGGAGCGGGAGCTCGACGAGGCCCGCAACCTCAACCACGCCCTACGCGCCGCCCGCGACTACCGGGCCAGCCAGCAGGCCGGCTACATCGACCGCACCGGACTGGAGACCTAGGCCATGACCCTCGACGAACTGCTGCCCGTCCGACTCGGAATGTTGCGGCCCACCCGCCAGCCCAAGCACAGCGCGCCCGCGGAGGTCGACCGGCTGCGCCTCAAGCTCGGCTGGGCGAACGACCTGATCCGCACGCAGCGGGTCCAGATCGACGACGCCGAGAAGCGCAACGACTGGCGTGCATCCTGCCAGGCCAAGGCGGAGGAGCTCGTCGTCAAGCTGCAGGCCGACGTCGACGACCTCACCGCCGAGCGTGACGGGCTCGCCGAAGAACTCGCCGCGCTGAAGCGCCGGTTCGCCGCCCAGCTGGCCGCCGACGCCAACACGTACCGCATCACCGTGCCGCCGATGGTCCGCGACACCAGCGCGATCGAGGACCAAGCCACCTGCCCGATCCCCGTCCACACCCTGTGGGAGGCCCTCGGCCTCGGCCCCGTCACCGACCCCGGCCGCGCCACCACCCGCTGAACTCGCCGCCCCGCCGGATGACACCGGCCGGCGAGGCGGCGCCCAACGCAAGAACCCCGCCGGGACCCACCCCGCGTAACCCACCACCACTAACTCAGGGAGACCCCAATGGAAATCAACGTCTTCAACAACGGCCGCGACGTCGCCAGCGCCGAACTCATCCACGAGAAGTACGGGCCCGTCATCTGGCTCCAGACCGGAGTCGACGGCGCCTACATCCCCGTCGACCAGCTCGACGAGTTCATCGCCGGCCTGAAGAACGTCGCCGCTAGCAACACCACGGCCAGCGCCTGAACCAGCAGAAACCCCGAGCGCCGATATCGCCCGGGGTCCCCAACCGCCAGATTCTCACACAGGAGATCCCCATGATCGGTGAGACCACCGAGTACACGATGACCGTCCACGGCGAGCAGCGGCACTCCATCCCCGACGCCCTCCACGCGGCGCCCGGACTGTTCGTGTACCGCATGCCCGACGACCAGTCCATCAACTGCCCGGCCCGCTGGCGCATCGGCCACCACGGCGGGCTGGCGATCGCCGAAGCGATGCGCCGCGAGGACGCCCTCAAGGGTGTGGAGATCCTCGTGCAGTCCGGCATCGACTGGACGCAGGACACCGAAACCATCCAGGCCGAGGTCAGCAACGACACCGTCTACGACCTGACCTCCAAGCTCAGTTGGGCCTGGTGCGAGCAGCCCGGCAGCTCCTACATGCCCGGCGACGTCACCCGAAACGGCACCTACACCGACGCCGACGTCGAGGCTGCGGCAGCCGAGTTCAAGGCGGACGGGCTCAACGCGCTGGAGGTCCTCACCGCGATGACGCACACGGTGCCGTGGATGGGCCTCGACACGGAGGACTTCAACGAGGCCCACAACCGGATCGCCGAACTCGCCGACGCCGCCTGACCTGCCTCCCCAGACGCCGCGTCGAGCCTTCCCCCAACGCTCCGCGGCCCCGGGGGGGGCCCCCCCCCCCCCCCCCCCCCCCCCCCCCCCCCCCCCCCCCCCACCCCCCCCCGCCCGGCGCCCGGGCGGCCCCCCCCCCCCCCCCCCCGCGGGGCCCCCCCCCCGCCCACCAGCACACCGCGAAACGGGGCCCCATGTACCTCACCCGCACCTTCGGCCGCTGGCAGATCGAGTACGAGCAGCGGGCCGTCCACCTCACCCGACAACCCAAACCCGACCCCAACTGCCAGGCCTGCAAGGGCGACGGTGGCCACGGCTACGTCGCCCCCGGCGGCGATGGCGACTGGATCGACTGCCACTGCCTCGACTGGCTCCGCACCTGGAGCCTCCGCCTCTGGCCCCGCCGCAACGCCGAGAAGGAGTACCCGTTCTGATGAGCCCGCTCGCCTGCCGCCAGTGCGGCGACACCTCCGGCCCGTTCGTCAAAGACGGCCGCTGCGAGGACTGCGTGGACGGTGCCCAGTGACCGACCCCCGCCACGCCTATGACACCGAACACGGCCGTTACTACCACGACCCGGCCGGCGGACCCGACCTCGTCTCCGTCACCAACGTCCTCTCTGCGGGCGTCGCCAAGTTCGCGCTCGTCCCGTGGGCCGTCAAGCTCACCGCCGAGCACTGCGTCGACAACCGCCTCGAGGTCGCCCGCCGCGCTCTGAAGGACCGCACCGAACTCCTCAAGGAGATCAAGCGCGTCCACCGGGACGCCCGCGACAAGGCCTCGGACCTCGGCACCC
This sequence comes from Streptomyces sp. NPDC058291, assembly GCF_042880855.1. Classification (NCBI taxonomy): domain Bacteria; kingdom Bacillati; phylum Actinomycetota; class Actinomycetes; order Kitasatosporales; family Streptomycetaceae; genus Streptomyces; species Streptomyces sp. NPDC058291. Next base: position 16,383 of record NZ_JBHVYK010000015.1, on the reverse strand, counting down.
GCATCCACCACCGCGCCGAGAAGATGGCCCTCCTCGCCCCGTTCGAACCCGACCCCCAAGTCGACCCCTACGCCCGCCAGCTCACCCTGTTCTGGCAGCGGTGGGGCGTCGACCTCGAGGCCGACCTCGTCGCCGCCGAGATCACCTTCGCGCACCGGCGCCTCGGATACGCAGGAACCGGCGACAAGATGATCTGGCTGCGCACCGGGCCCCGACGCCGCAAGCAGCTCTGGCTGATCGACTACAAGACCAGCGCCACCCGGCCCGCCTCCTCGGTCTACCCCGAGAACGCCATGCAGCTCGCCGCCCTGCGCTACGCCGAAGTCGTGTGGCTGCCGGACGACACCGACGGGCAGGTGCCGCCCATCGAGCGGACCGGGGTCCTCAACCTGCGCCAGCGCTCCCACGCCCTCGTGCCGATGCCCGGTAACCGGCGCACCTTCCGCGCCTTCCGCGGCGCCCTGGAGACCACCAAGTGGCTCCACGCCGCCCCGACCGCCTACCCCGCGCTGCTGCCGCCCGCAGCCGACCCGCGACCGACCCGAAAGGCAGCCTGATGGGCTCCCGCCTCCTCAACATCCAGCGCCGCGCCGCCGAGCACGGCCGCCTCCGCACCGGCTTCACCCAGGGAAGCAACCCGGCCCGCTCCGGCACCTGGATCGTCACCTCGCACAGCGAGGGCCACGTCCGCCGCGCCGCCGAACTCTGGGGTGGCGAACCCGAGTCGTGGACGCCGCTGAACTCCACCATCGGCCAGTGGCGGGTCATCACGAAGGCCTCCTCGATCGAAGCCCTCATCACGCCCGGCGACCCGCTCAACCAGTACAACGAACTCTGGACCAAGGGCGGATGCCAGCGCCGCTGTGACGGCGAGACCGAGCTCCTGACCCGCCAGCCCTGCGTGTGCGCCCGCCAGTTCGGTGAGGGCTGGCACCAGCAGAAGAAGGGCGTCGTCTGCTCGACCACGTCCCGCCTGAACGTGATGCTGCCGGACCTGTCCGGGATGGGCATGTGGCGGGCCGAGACCCACTCCTTCTACGCCGCGTCGGAGTGGGGAGGCATGGTCGACATGGTCCTCGCCGGCACCGACGGCCGCGGCTTCGTTCCGGTGAACCTGCGGATTGAGCCCCGCCAGGTGGTGCGCGAGGGCAAGACGAAGAAGTTCCCGGTCGTGGTGGTGGAGCTGCGCGGAGTGACGCCGCGGCAGGCCCTGGCCGGGCCGATGACGGCGGCCGTGGCCCTGGATCCGGCAGCCGGGCAGGCGGTGGCCGCGATCGAAGCCCCGCGGCCGGATTACCTGGCCGAGGCGGAGGGGTCGCTCACCTCCGATGACGTCCGCGACGTGTGGCGCCGAGCCCGGGCCGCCGGCCACGTCGACCCGAAGGGCCGCGACGACTTGTCCAAGCAGCTCATGGAGATCGCCGAGCGCATGGACGCAGAAGCCAGCACCACCGGCGACGACGAGCCGGTCGAGGCCGAGCTCGTCGACTAGCCCGCACATGCCGGAAGCCGGCCGCGGGCAATGCGGCCGGCTCCATCAGCGAGACAAGGACACCATATGAAGAAGCGTCTGTCTCTCGCCGAGCGCCTGGCCGCCGACGAGAAGAACCTCCTCCTCGAGGACATCGTCCGCACGGACGACTGGTCCCTGTTCCTCGTCCAGCAGGCCGTCCTCCACATCGGCGGGCAGCGCGGAGAGTTCTCCTGCAACGACCTGCGCGACATCCTCCCCGAGCTCGGCCACGGCTTCCTCGGCGCCGCCATCAACGCCCTGCGCACCGCCGGGATCATCGCGCACACCGACCGCATGGTGCCGTCCACCCAGGCCAACACCCACGCACACAGGATCGCAGTCTGGCAGCTCACCGCGAAGGGCAGCGGCATAGCGGCCGCCCGCCGCGCCGCCGCCCGCATCCAACAGCGGAGGGCCGCGTGATCGCCTTCCTCTTCGTCGGCTGGCTCGCCGCGCCCGTCCTCTTCTTCGCAGCCGCGCGGACCTGCCGCCAGATCAGCGCCCGCTACCAAGGCCGCCGCCTCGTCCACTACTGCCAGCTCTACCTGCTCGGCGACCAGATGCGCGCCGCCCTCGACGCCAACTACCAGCCCCGGAAGGAGAACCCCCGTGCCTGAGATGCGCGAGCGCCCGTTCCTCGCACGCCCGGCCCGCGGATACGGATCGCGTTTCATTCCGCCCGCCAGCGAGGTGGAGTTCTCCACGGCCCGCGTCGACTGGTTCGCCGTGGAGCGCGCCGTCAACGGCGAGGAGCCCCGCCCCGACCTCACCCGCGACGAGCTCCGTGAAGCCGCCCTCTGGCTGCGGCGCCACGGCATGGAGCGGGCCGCCGTCTCCGTCCACCTCAGCGTCTACGAGCGGCTGGTCAAGGAGTGGGAAGCCAGCGCCGGGATGCTCGGCCCCGACCAGCTCTGCACCGAAGACGGCTGCCGCAAGGCACGGTCCGGACGCGGCCTGTGCGTCAACCACCTCCTCGCCGACCGGAAGTGGCGGCAGGCCCTCGCCGGATTGGGGATGGCCGCGTGAACGCCGCCGAGCTCCACGCCGCGATCGCCCAGCTCGACCAGCAGGGCTTGTCCGCCGCGGCCGTGGCCGCACAGCTCGGCCGCTCCCAGCGCACCGTCCACCGCGCCCGCCGCCGGAGGGCCGCCGCGTGACCGCCGGCTGCCGGCCGCGCGCCGGACCCTGACCCGCCACCCGTGACCGCACGACAAAGGCCCCGCACCGCGGGGCCCGGAGGAGAGGAGGGGAGATGTCAGTCGGGTTCGTAGTCAGCCCAACGCTTCACCGCGTGCGCGTCGCGCTCCTCGATCTCCATGAGCTTGCGCGCCATCTGCGTCAGGAAGTCCTGCGTGGTCTCGGGCTGCGGGCGCTCACCAGCGACGAAGTGGAACGCCTCGACCATGCGGCGGTCGGACAGGGCGGTCTCGAAGGCGCTGGGCGTGACGAGGTAGGCGCGGCGCCGCCCCCGGACGGTCAGGGCGCTGACGAGCCCGTCTTCGCGGACTTGCTCGATGAGTCGGGTCAGGAGGGCGCGCGCCCGGGTGAGCGGCACCTCCTGGATTCCGTCCTCGGCAATTCGGGGCTCGAGATCAGACGCCATGTTCAGAGTGTAAGCCATGGTCATTCCTTCCATTCTTTCCAATCTTTAAAGTAGTATGGCAGCGGAGGACCGGCCCTGCCAACACGCCAGCCCTGCAAGCAGTCGCGATCGAGAGAAGACACCCGTGGGAATCCGCCTGATCGTCGAGGTGCTCACCAGCGCACCCGAGGCCCTGACGCACAGGGAGAAGCTGCTCCTCGTCGTCCTGGCCGAGGACGCCAACGACGACACCCGCATCACGTGGAACAGCGTCGAGCGGCCCGAGGTGCTCCGCGGCGCAAAGCTCAGTCGCTCCCAGCTCTACGCGGTCCTCAAGTCGCTGACCGTCAAAGGTGTTCTCTCGAAGCTCACGGCCGGCCAGAAGAACGGCACCGCCAAGTACCAGATCGCCAAGTTCCCCGGCTCTCAGTGTCAGGGAATCGCTGACACTGACGGGCCGTCTCAGAGTCCCGGAACTCCTGACACTGAGGGCCCTCAGAGTCCCGGATTCCCTGACACTGACACGAACGGTCAGTGTCAGGGAAAAGCGGACACTGAGGGCCCTCAGTGTCAGGGAATCCGGGACGTCAGTGTCAGGGAATCCGGGACCCCTACCCCTCTTAACCCCTCAACTACAACCCCTCTAGCTAGCAAGCGGGAGAGCCGGCCCGGATCCGTCGACTTCGGCATCCCCGAAGCAGCCCGCCCCCTCGTCGATGGCATCACCGCAGCAGGCGTCTACGTCCGCTGGCCCTTCAAGGGCAACAGTTGGTTCCCCATCCTCGCCATGATCGCCAAGAGCGGCGTCCCCGCCATGGTCGACCACGCCCTGAAAGCAGCCGCCCGGACCGACGTCGAGTCCGCGAACTACTTCCTCAAGGGCTGGGGCGAACTCCCCCCACTGCCCGCGCCCGGCACCGAGCGCCCCCCGCTGCGCGCCGTGTCCGGCGGCTACCAGCCGTACCGCAACCCCACCGACCAATCCGTCTACGACGAGGACTTCTGATGCAGTACATCCCGCCCTCGAACTTCCGCGGCCACGACATCACCCCGCTCCTCGAAGCCCGCGGCCTCGAAGCCGACTGGTTCAACCTGAACGACTTCGACCCCCACAGCACCGCCAACGTCGCCCGCTACACCTACGCCGAGGTCTCCCGGCTGGTCCCGTTCCACTACCGCAGCGCCGTCTCCTCGCTGCCGCATCTGGCCGCCTGGATCAACACGCTCGTCGACGCCGCACGCGAATGGCAGGCCGAGCGCGGGGCGCCGATCGCCAGCATCGTCCACGGCCCCTCGCTGCTGCTCCTCGGCGCCACCGGCGTCGGCAAGACCCACGAGGCCTACGGAGCGATGCGAGAACTGGCCGTGACCGGAGTCCGCGGCGAGTGGGCCGCGACGACCGCCGCCGACCTGTACGCGGCCCTGCGCCCCCGCCACGGCGTCGACTCGGAAGCCGAGTTCCGCCGTTACCGGGACGCCCGCCTGCTCCTCGTCGACGACCTCGGGGCCGAACGCAAGCCCACCGAGTTCACCGAGGAAATCAACTTCCGGTTGATCAACCACCGCTACGAGCACCACCTGCCGACCCTGATGACGTCCAACGTCGACCCGAAGGAGCTCGCCGCCCGCCTCGGGGACCGCGTCGTCTCCCGCCTCGCCGAAATGTGCCAGCGCGTCCCGATCAAGGGCAACGACCGCCGGAGGAACGCCGCGTGACCACCGACACCGAGATGTGGGCCCCAGACGAGACCATCGACTCCCGCCCCCAGCCGCCCGCCCGCCCCTGCGACATCGAAGCCGAACGCGTACTCGCCGCCACCGTCATGATGCAGCCGGCCGTCATCGACGAACTCGGCGCCGAAGGCTTCGACCCCGCCGACATCACCACCGACGCCTACCGCTGGATCTGGTACGCCGTCGAGGAACTCCGCACCGCCTTCCAGGATGGAGAGCTTCGCCACCTCGCCGTCCACCGGCAGCTCGAGGCCTGGCACGCCGACGGCCGCATGTCCGGCATCCGCGTACCCGCGCCCGAACAGCTCTTCGACCTCAACCTGTCCGCCCACCCCGGTGCAGCATCCTGGTACGCGGCCCGCATCACCAAAAAGGCCGTCGCCGCCCGCATCGTCGCCCTCGGCTACGACGCCATCCTCAAAGGCACCTCGCCCGCCTTCGACGAGGACGCCGACGTTGCCGCCCTCCAGGCCGACCTCGACGGGGCCGTGCGCCCCACCGACGACGACAACCTCGCAGTCATCGGCGATCTGCTCCTCGACAGCCTGGAGCGGGCGACGACCCCGCCCACCTACGAGAACCGCGTCCCCACTGGCTTCATGGACCTGGACAGCCTCCTGTGTGGCGGCTTTGCTCCCGGCCAGTTCGTGGTCATCGGAGCCCGCCCCGCCATGGGTAAGTCCACGGTCGCCGTCGACTTCGCCCGGGCCGCCGCCATCCGCTACAAGATCCCCACGCTGTTCGAGTCCCTGGAGATGAGCAGCGAGGAACTCTCCGACCGGATCCTCAGCGCCGAAGCCCGTATCGCCCACCACCACCTGAAGCAGGGCGCCGCCACGGACGGCGACATGGTCCGGGCCGCGTCCCGCGCCCCGGAGATCGCGGCGGCCCCGCTGTGGATCAACGACGGTGCGCTGCTGTCGCTGCCGACCCTCCGCGCCCGGGTGCGCAACCTGGTCCGCACGAAGGGGCTGCGCCTCGTCATCGTCGACTACCTCCAGCTGATGCAGGCACCCAAGGCCGAGAACCGGCAGCAGGCCGTCGCCGAGATCTCCCGCAACCTGAAGCTGATCGCCAAGGACTTCGGGATCACCGTCATCGTCCTGTGCCAGCTCAACCGCGGGCCCGAGCAGCGGCAAGAGAAGAAGCCGATGGTGTCCGATCTCCGCGAGTCCGGGGCCATCGAGCAGGACGCCGACATCGTGTTCCTCCTCCACCGGGAGGACGCCTACGAGCGGGACAGCCCTCGAGCCGGCGAGGCCGACCTGATCGTCGGCAAGCACCGCGGCGGCCCGACGGCCACGATCACCGTCGCCTTCCAGGGCCATTACAGCCGTTTTGTCGACATGGCGCAGACATGAGCGAGCTGACCGTCGAGGACATCGCCACCATGCGGGCCGAAGGCAGCCTCCGCGAGTACTTCCAGCTGCTCACCGGCCGGCCGGCCTCCACAGCGCCCAAGGCCGCCGCCTCCGAGCCGACCGACCCCGGCTACCACGTCGCCCGCCCCGGGGCCTGGCCGTGCGGTACCGCCGCCACCGGCCCGACACCTCCGCCGTGCACCCACCCCGCCGCCTGACCGTCCGCCGTCCACCCACCACACCAGAGGAACGCCATGACCAGCCTGCTCACCGCCCAGCAGCTCGACGAGATCGAAGCCAAGGCCGCCGAACTGCGCGCCCGCCTCGACCGCAAGAACCCCTGGCCGTCCGACAACGAGTCGCACTGGACCGCCGAGGGCTGGAAGGCCGGGACCCGCAACGCCCTCGACAAGCTCCACGTCGAGACCCTCCTCGTCGAGGTCCGCCGCCTCACCGCCGCCCTGGAGCAGATCCGGCACCTTCACAAGGACTCCCCGATGGGCCCCTGCCCCGTCTGTATCGACGCCGACGCGGTTGTGGCGGGCGGTGACGGCCTCGTGGCCTACCCGTGCCCCACAGCGCGTCTCGCGGGCGCACAGGACTGCGACCCGCCCAGCATCCGCGCCGCCGCCCCGGGTTCGACCGACAGCAGGCTCGCATGACCGCCTACCCGCTCGGCTTCGAAGTCTCCTGCGACGGCCCCGACGAACAGACCGACTGCCCGGACAGCGCAGCGATCCCCATCCGCTTCGGATCCATGACCGCCCGGCAGGTACGCGCCGACGGCCGGGAGGACGGCTGGACCCGTCGACGCCGCTCCGGCCACCTGGCCGACCTCTGCCCCGGCTGCACCCCCGCCTGACCGTCCGCGATCCGACCCGTCACGCCCGGAGGCAACTGATGCCCATCCCAACCGAGACGCAGCGTCTCGTGACCCTTCGAGGCCCCGCCGCCCTCACCGCCTACATCGCCGCCATCGTCGCCGCGAACTGGCTCACCACCCGATACGGCTTCGTCCCCGTCGGATTCGGCCTCATCACCACCGCCGGCACCTACGCCGCCGGCGCAGCGCTCCTTCTGCGCGACGTCGTCCAAGACGCGTGCGGCTGGCGGTGGGTGCTGGCCGGCATCGCAGCAGGCGCAGCACTCACGGCGATCACGTCGCCGGCCCTCGCCGTCGCGTCCACGGTGGCGTTCCTGCTGGCGGAACTCCTCGACATGGCCGTGTACACGCCGCTCCGAGACCGCGGCTGGGCCCGCGCCGCGCTGCTCTCCGGTGTGGTGGGCGCGATCGTCGACACCTACGCGTTTCTCGCCCTCGCCGGATTCCCGATCACCGGCCAGACCGTCGGCGGCCAACTCGTCGGGAAGACCCTGTGGGCGACGCTCCTGCCCGTCACCGTCGTCGTCGCCGCCCGGATGGTGCGCCGTGCTGTACCTCGGCACTCCCTCGGGGCCTGACGTGCGCGCCGCGATGAGCGCCGGGCTCATCGGCTGCATGACGACCCCGGCCCAAGGCAACCGCATCCCGGACGGCGCGATGTACGCCTGCGACAACGGCAAGTTCGGCAAAGGCTGGCCCGGGGCCGACGCCTGGTACGACTGGCTGGAGCGCACCGTCGACCGGTACGGCCCGGACCGCTGCCTGTGGGCCGTCGCCCCCGACGTTCCCTTCGACGCCGCGGGCACCCTCGCCGAGTCGATGCCGTGGCTGGCCCGGATCCGTGAACTCGGAGTGGCGGCCGCATTCGCCGCACAGGACGGCTGCGACCAGCTCGGCGTGCCGTGGGACGACTTCGACGTCCTGTTCCTCGCCGGGTCCACCGAGTGGAAGACCGGACCGATCGCCGAGCGCCTGTCGCGTGAGGCGAAGGCGCGCGGCAAGGGCGTCCACATGGGCCGGGTGAACTCCCGGCACCGGCTGCGGATAGCCGAGTGGTTCGGCTGCGACTCCGCCGACGGCACCTACCTCGCGTTCGGCCCGGATAAGAACCTCGCGTTGCTGACGGGCTGGCTCGACGAGTTGCACCACACGCCCAGCCTCTTCGGCGCATGACCACCGCAGTACGGGCCGCTCCTGCACCAATCAGGAGCGGCCCGCCCGCCCAGCATCCCACCCGGAGGAACCCGTGACCGAGAACACCAGCCCCGAGCCGCAGCCCGCCACCGACCGCACGGCGCTCCGGGACCAGATCGCCGAGGCGCTGCGCTACTGGGTCCACCCCACAGACCGCGGAACGGCCGCCGAGGCGGTCCTCGCCGCGCTGCCCGAGCAGGCAGACCGGGCGGCCGTACTGCGGGAAGCCGCCGAGCACCTGGAGGCCGTCAACCCGGACCGGGGCGCCGAGTTCTCCGACGGCGTCGACTGGGCGGTGGACGAACTCCGTCGCATGGCTGCCGAGTGCCCGCAGTGCGGAGACGCCGGGGCCTGCAACGGCGGACCCTGCCGTCTGGCCGCCGAGCCTGCTGCCGCCGGGCCGGACCAGACGGACGACGAGACGCAGGCCGCCGTCCGGTGCAGCGCCGCCGCCTTCAAGCGCCCCCACGGCCCGCACTCCTGGGAGCCGCAGCCCGGCATGGACCCCGTCCGCTGCCCCGGCGCCTGCCGCTGCAACCATCCGGACGCCGAGCACAGCGTGTACGGATGCGCCGACGGCTGTCCCTGCGAGTACCTGCCCGCCCGCAAGAAGCCTGCCGTTGGCGGGGCGCAGCAGCCGAAGGAGGCCCGGCCGTGACCGCCGTCGTGCCGGGTGCTGCCGGGTGGGGCGCGGAATGGGCGAGGAGGGTGCTGTGCGGCCGCTGGAGCGCCTCACGGCCCGTCAAGGCCCGCCGGGAAGCCTGGCCGCCTCACGGAGCCTCACAGGCCCGCCCTGGGGCCTCGAAGCCGCACACGCCCACCTAAGCCGCTCTCCGGGGCGCGCACGCTGCGAGCCCCATCCGACCGCCCACAAGCCGCCACACGGCCACACAGACCCGCAGGAGACCCCGATGACCGACCGCAGCAAGTACGACTACGACCCCGAAGCCCTCGCCTGGGCCCGTACCAAGGTCCAGGACGAGATCGACCGATGTCGCAAGTTCGCCGAGTCCGCCCTCACCTCGGACAAACCCGAACAGGCAGAGATGTGGCGACGCCTCGCCAACCGCATGCAGCGCACGTTCATCGGCGGCGAGGGATGCGTCATGGGCTACTTCGACGAGCGCCTTCCCGCTCTCGCCCGCTCCGTCGACCACGCCCTGCCTGCGCCGATCGACCGGGCCGTCCGCCGGGACCACAGCCTGTGCGGCGTCACCCCCTGCCCCGACTGCCGCTGACCAGCTAACACACCCCAAGGAGAACCCCGTGTCCTACCCCGAACTGCTCACCCCGGAAGAGAAACTCGCCCACGGCAAGGAACGCCTCAACATCCCCACCATCGTCGTCATCTGCGGCAGCACCCGCTTCATGGACGCGATGGCCGAGGCCGACCTCCGCGAGACCGCAGCAGGACGGATCGTCGTCAAGCCCGGCTGCAACATGAAGCAGCCCCACGACCTGTGGGCCGACCCCGTCGACGCCGAAGCGCTGAAGCTGCGCCTCGACGACCTCCACCGGGCAAAGATCCGCCTCGCCGACGAAGTCCTCGTGGTCGGCGACTACATCGGCGACAGCACCCGCGCGGAGATCGCCTACGCCCGCGCACTCAACAAGCCCGTTCGGTTCACCCACCCCGAAGTCGACCCCACCTGACCTGCCGCCTGATCCGTTCGGGGGCCCGACCCCACCGGGCCCCCACACACCCCAAGGACAACCACATGAGCGAACAGCCCTGCCCGTTCTGCGAGATCGTCGCCGGACGCGCCCCCGCCACCTACGTCCACGAGTGGTCAGACGTCATTGCGATCGTCCCGCTCAACCCCGTAGTGGACGGCCACACGTTGATCATCCCCAAGCGGCACGTCCCGGACTTCGCCAGCGACCCCGCCGTCTCGGCCGACGCGATGCTCCACGCCGCGCAGCTCATGCGCTGGACCGACCGCCCCATGAACCTGATCACCAGCCGAGGCCGAGAAGCCACGCAGTCCGTCTTCCACCTTCACCTTCACCTCGTCCCCCGCGCAGCCAACGACGGGCTTGCGCTGCCCTGGTACAGCGGCCGGACCAAGGAGGCCACCCAGTGACCGCCCGCCCCCTCCGCTGGATTCCCGACCCCGGGTCCGCCCGCATCCTCGCCGCCTACGCCCGCACCCGCGAACCCCTCCGCGACGTCCTCCGCCGCGCACTCCATCACCTCGCCATAGTCGACGGAATCCTCGACCCCCGCGGCCACATCCGGCGCGGCGGGAGGCGGCCGTGACGCGGCGAACCAGCCCCGGCGGTGAGCTCACCGCGCTCGAGACCGCAGCGCTCCGGCACGCCGCCGACGGCCACACCATCGAATCCAGCGCCCGCCTCCTGAGCAGCAGCATGCCGGCCGTGCAGGACGCCCGGCACCGGCTCATGGGCAAGCTCGGCGCCCAATCCATGGCCCACGCCGTCCATCTCGCCCACCAGGCCGGGATCCTCCGCCGCGAACGCCACGGCGACCACGCCGGATACGCCGCCCACACCTACCGCGGCGAAGAGCCCTGCGACCCGTGCAAAGCCGGGGAGCGGGCGTACCGCAACGACCGCCGACAGCAACGAAAGGCAGCCGCGTGACCGGCAGGCGAGCGGTCGAGCCGGACCCCATCGACTGGTCCGACGTGTGCGACGGCGCTGACCCGTACTACGCCCCCGACCCGGTCGACTACGACCTCCGCGGCCAAGGCCTCACCGCAGTCCGCATCGCACGCATGACCGACGTCGAGATCGCAGGGGAGTGGCTGTGACCGACTACCAGAACCTCAAGGTCATCCAGGTCATCTCGCCGATCTACCCCGGCGACTGGTGGGTCATCGACAACGGCCTCCCCGTGCCCCCGCCCGAGCCCACGCCGGCCGAGCGCGCCCTCGCCATCCTCGCCCCCCACCTGCGCAACGAGCCGCTCTACCGCGCCTGAACCGCCGCCCCGCCCGCACGCCCCGCAAGGAGCAACGCCGTGAACGACGCCCCGACGCCCGCCTGCCTCGTCTGCCTGCGCGCCCTGTTCGCCGACGAGGCCGGCCGGTACGCCTGCCGCCCCTGCCAGGACCGCGGCATCACCATGCTGCGCGCCATGCCCGGCCTCTACGCCCAGCTCGGCGACCTCCTCCAGCCCGGCTCCGGCCGCGGCGAAGGGCGCGTCAGCGGCAGCAAGACCGCGCCCCTGCCCTGCTCGGTGGACGTCCTCGACCTGCGCTCGCGAGGCGGCCTGGTCACCATCCTCGCCAGCTGGGAAGACGCCATCCGCGACGAACTCGGCTACACCGCCGCCACGTTCCGCGGCGACTACGAGCAGACCCTCGCGGGCATCGTCGGCTTCCTCATCGGCAACGCCCCCTGGATCTACAGCTCGTTCGCGGCGGTCGACGAGTACCACGATGAGGTCCGGCGTCTCCACGGCCGGGCCCGCGCGCTCGCTGGCGGTGAACCCGGCGCCCGCCGCTTCGGCGTCGTCTGCGGCTGCGGCGCCATCCTGAAGATCACCCTCGACACGCCGGGTGAACGCTGTACCGGCTGCGGGACCCAGTACGGGCTTGAGGGACTGCGGCGCCTGCCGCTCGCTGAAAGGCGGGCCGCGTGACTGAGCACGCCACCGACCGGCTCCCCATCGTCACCAGCACCGACGGCCACGCCTACCTCGGCGCCGACGCCGTCGTCGAACTCCTACGCGCCATCGCCGAGTCCTGCCGGATGCTCGCCGACGACCCCGACTACGGCCTCGACGCCGTCGCCGTGGCCATCGAGATGGAGGCCGACAACCTCGACTGCCGGGCCATCGAACGGACGAGATGACGAAGGCCCGCCCGATTACCCGGGCGGGCCTTCTGCACCGTCCACGGGCGCGCTGTCGTTGCCCGGCTCCTCCTCGGGCCCGAGATGTTCCTCCATCAACCTCCTTCGCCACGAGCGCCCATCTGGTGCTGGAGCGATTCGACTGCGCTGTCCGAACCCCTTCGGGACAGGCAGATCCCGCCCCTTGCCGCTACTCAACTTCAGGCAGTCGGCGAGAAATCCGGCCCACCAACGTCAGCGCCTGCTCGTGGCCCACGCCGTCGCCAGAGGCGAGAACCTGAAGCAGGATCATCGCCGCCCGCAGCTCGTTTTCGTTGAGCAGCGGAAGACGCTCGCCGCCGCCCTTCTCCAGGAGATCCCATAGTTCGCGGTCGAGTTGGCACTCTGGCGGAGACACGGTCGGCAGGCTGTCGAGGTAGTTGGTTCCCATGCTCGGCAAACCCGCGGCACCCAATCCCAGACACGAAGAGGCCCCCGTTCGGAGCAATCCGAGCGGGGGCCTTCAGCCGTGCCGTCACACGAGCCGCACGAACGCCCGCTCCCCGTTGTGGAAGCGCACGGTCACGCCCGGGCTGCGGCCGCGCGCCGACCACACGTCGAGGCGCTCCGTGTCCACCGGCTCCGACGCGCCTATCACGCCGGCCAGCCACGCGTCCGGCGCGGCATCCAGCGGCGCCGCGGCGAACGGCGGCGGGCCAGCCGTCACAGGCGGCGTCACCGTGTCGTGCTTCGCGCCGTCCGCCAGCTGCCCGATCACCTGCCAGCGCCGCTCACGGCCACCCATCATCATCGACAGCGCGTAAGGGTGCGGGCCGCCCTCCACCACCTTCACCCCCTGCACGCCAGGCGAACGCTGCAGCAGATCGACGAGGAGGTCGCGGTACTTCTCGGGGCGCATGGGTGGATCAGTTCCTTCCGAGGGTGGCGTCGAGGTACTCCTGCACGGGCCCGAACAGGCCGTATGGCACCTTGTCGGGGATCTCGTCGAGCCCCACCCAGGCGACCGCGTCCAGCTCGTCCGCGTCGGCGACCTTGGCCTCGCCCTCCAGCAGCTCGCACGCGATGTACGACATGGTCCGGTGCGTCTTCGGGTGCACGCGCTCGCCGAGCACCTTCGTCGCGGCCACGACGAGCCCAGTCTCTTCACTGGTCTCGCGGACCGCCGCCAACTCCGGGGTCTCCCCATCCTCGATCGCACCGCCGGGCAACGCCCACAGCAGATCGCCCTCACGCTCCCGCCGACGGATCATCAGCAGCTTTCCGCCGGAGACGATGACGGCCATCGAGAGCGGGGGATTGTCGGTGGTGGTCTCGGTCATGCCAGCGCCTCCAGGATCGGCGGATAGATGCTCTGCTCGGGGATAAAGCGGGTCAGGCTGTTGATCGGCACCCAGGCCGTGTCGAGGTTCTCGACGGCGTCGACGTTCCGCGCCTCGCCGGCCAGGTACTCGCAGAGCTCATAGCTCGCCAGGACGCCCGTCGCCGGGTGGACCCGGGTCCCCAGATGCTCCCGCACGGTGCAGTGCACTGCCGTCTCGGCGAGGGTTTCCTGCACTGCAACTGCACTGGGACTGCCGCCTGGCTTGACGACCCCAGCCGGGAACTGCCAGGAGAGCGCGTCTTCGCCGCGGCGGCAGACGAGCAGGACGTCACGGTCACGGACCACGATGGCGATAGCCACCCGGAGGGCCTGGGCCTGCGCTTCGGCGCCCGGATTAAGCAGCGCAGCGAAGCGTCGACGCTCGGCGGGAGTCGCCTTCTCGTGCAGGGTGTCCAGGGCTCGCTGCATCTCCCGACGGGGGACCGTGGCTGGTGCTGCATGCCACGCCGCGACCGTGCGGACGGCTACGCCCAGCAGGCGAGCGAACTCCTCGTTGGTAGCCCGCATGGCCGCCTGAAGCGCCGCCGCATGCTGGCCGCTCCACGTCTCGATCACGTCCATCGGGGCCTGGGCCTCCCGTGTGTGGATGCACTGCCGCTGTCACGCCTCGTGCACTGCAGGATCATCGCCTGCAGGCTCTGATTTGCGTTGACTCGGAGCCATGACGACGCCACCTCGTACCGACGCTCAGCTAGCTGGCCTTCGCGCTTCGGACAGTTCGATCACGCAACGGCGGGACGCCGGCTGCTTGAGCGATGCGCCGGATGTGGTTGCGGTCGTAGGGGGTGTGCTCTGCGACTTCGCCAGGCCGGGCGTTGCGTTCCATCAGATGCTTCACGATCGCGGAGTGGAGGGCGTCGCGCCGCTCGTCCAGAACCTTCTCGGCCGCTGCGTAGGCGGCGGTGAGGTCGTCGAGCTCCTTGAGCGCGGCGTCCCGGCGGTCCCTCTCCTCGTCGGTCATTGCCCGATCATCCCACAGCACCGTGTTGCAACCACTAGGCGCATCACCGACCAATTTCAGCCGACGGCCTCGACCTACTTGCGTTTGCTTCGTCATGTTGCAACTATAGGTGTCATCGCAGCTGAACACCAGACGCGAAAAAGCCCCGCTCGGTGCTGGAACACCGAAACGGGGCGCAGGTCAGCCGTCCCTATGCACCAGGGAGACCGAACCATGAGTCATACCGTACAGCCCCCCGCCGAGCGGGCGCTGAGCCTGACCCTCGAGGCCGAGGTGATGACGGACGACACCGGCCGTCTGTCCCTTACCGCCTCGACGGACCCGCAGCTGTCCGACTTCGCCGACGTCAGCCCGGCCGGGCTCCGCGCCATGGTCGCGACGGCCCGGCACCGCCTCGCCGAGTTCGAGCGCCTCGCCGACGAGCAGGAGGCCCGCGACACGCTGGGCGCCCTGATCGCCGAGCACGACGTCATCATGATCGAGACGCCGCTGGACAAGCTGACGGACGTCGATGACGACCTCGCCGACCGGCTGGCCTGCTGGGTGATGGAATCGCCCGACGGCCGCCGCTACGTCATCGTCCCCGCCGGCCAGGACCCGATCGACCGTCTCGCCGCCGTCCGCCGCGTGATCGAGAACATGCGGGGTGCGGCATGAGCGCCCTCTCCCTGGCGGATCGCCGTGCTCACGAGGCCGGCTCCTACGTCCACACCGCCCCCGCACCGAAGCTGTCCCGCAAGGTGCTGGCCTCGTTCTCGGCGGGTGCGCCGCGTGGCCAGTGGCCGGCGGAGTCGTTCGCCGCGGAGCAGCGCCGTCAGGGCGTCCCGGCCCGCGTGGTCATGGACCTGGCCTCGGACAGCTTCCTCGTGATCGTCGAGGGGGCGTGATGAACGAGCGGGAGCGCCTGCAGCTGCTGCAGGCGGCGACGCAGGAGATGGTGGCCGACCTCCCCGCCTGGGACGGCGAGTCGCCGGCAGTGCTGGTGACCTACACCGACCCGGTGACGCGGCTTCGCCTGGGCCACCGGTTCGTGCCGGCCACCGCGGCGCCGCAGCCCAAGCCTCAGACCCGTCCCCGCCTGCGTCTGGTGGAGGCGTCGTGAGCGCCGAACACGAGCGCGTGAAGGACCCGCTGCCGACCCGGCCGCCGCGCCCCCACCCGCAGGGCTTCGTCCTCTGCCTCGACGACGACGGACACGCCGAGCTGTCGCGGAAGGTCGCCCAGGCCAACAAGCGCAGCGAGGAACGCCCCCGCTAGACCCCCCAGACCGCCGCCGGGCGGTCCGACAATCCCACCGCCCCGCCCGGCGGCACCCACCTCCCACCACGCCTGAAAGGCACTGCCATGCCCGAAAACTCTGGACAGCCGACGCACCACTACGTCCTCACGTTGCAGGTGCCGAACGGTCGCGGCCTCGACGTCGTGACCTTCAGCGCCGCCGTGACGCCGCCGCAGGGCTGGACGCGGCAGCAGTTCTACAAGTCGCTCTACGTCGAGCTGACCAGCAAGTACGACTACCTGAAGGACGCGAACACCCTGTTCTGGACGCTGGAGTCCAACCAGCTCTGAGCCCGCGTCGCTTCAGCCCACCTCCCACCACGCCCCTGAAAGGCACTGCCATGTCTCTGCGCCTCATCGTCTCCGCCCCGTCCGTGATCGCCGACCCGTTCGATGCCGCTGAGGCCGGCGTGCGGGCCCGCTACGTCGCCGACTACCTGGCCGACTGCCGCAACGGCGACGTGATCGCCCGCGACTGGACGCTCTACGAGATCGAGATGTACGACGCCGCGAACCCCGGCCAGCCCCCGCTCATGGACGAGATCCACGGCCTCAACTTCCCGGCCGCTGCCTGACCGACCCTTCCGTCCCCCGCGGCTCGCCCGTGGGGGTGCGGTGGGGTCGGACAGCCCGGCCCGTGACCCAGAGGAGACCGACATGCGATTCCGTACCAGCCC
>NZ_JBHVYK010000014.1:0-118435 GCF_042880855.1 Streptomyces sp. NPDC058291 | reverse complement strand
GCCGCGCCCTGCTCCCGCTGCCGTGCCCTGCCTCCGACAACCTGCCTTGCTCCCGCCGCCGCGCCCTGCTCCCGCCGCCGCGCCCCGCCCCCGCCGCCGTGCCTTGCTCCCGTCGCCGCGCCCCGCCCCCGCCGCCGTACCCTGCCCGGGCGGACGGTCCGGGTGAACGGTTCCTGCCCGGGCAGGCGGACGGCCCTTGCTCGCGGAGCGCGCCGCTACCAGGCGAAGGCCTCCGGGGACGGCCCCGGGCCGGGGAAGACCTCGTCCAGGCCCGCCAGCAGCTCCCCGCTCAGCTCCAGCTCGACCGCGCGCAGCGCCGAGTCGAGCTGCTCGGCCGTGCGCGGGCCGACGATGGGGCCGGTCACGCCGGGACGGGTGAGCAGCCAGGCCAGGGCCGCCTCGCCGGGCTCGACGCCGTGCTTTTCGAGGAGGTCCTCGTAGGCCTGGATCCGGGTACGGGTCTTGGCGTCGGCGAGGGCGTCGGCGGCCCGTCCGGAGGCGCGGCGGCCGCCCTCCGCCTGCTTCTTGATGACGCCGCCGAGCAGCCCGCCGTGCAGCGGCGACCAGGGGATGACCCCGAGCCCGTACTCCTGCGCGGCCGGGATGACCTCCATCTCGGCGCGCCGCTCGGCCAGGTTGTACAGGCACTGCTCGCTGACGAGGCCGATGGCGCCGCCGCGGCGGGCGGCGGTCTCGTTGGCCTGGGCGATCTTGTAGCCGGGGAAGTTGGACGACCCGGCGTACAGGATCTTGCCCTGCCGGACCAGCACGTCGATGGCCTGCCAGATCTCCTCGAAGGGAGTGCTGCGGTCGATGTGGTGGAACTGGTAGAGGTCGATGTGGTCGGTGCCGAGCCGCTTCAGGCTCGCGTCGACGGCCCGCCGGATGTTCAGCGCGGAGAGCTTGTCGTGGTTGGGCCAGGCACCGCCGTCGGCGGCCATGTTGCCGTACACCTTCGTGGCGAGGACGACCCGGTCGCGCCGCCCGCCGCCCTTGGCGAACCAGCTGCCGATGATCTCCTCGGTACGGCCCTTGTTCTCGCCGCCGCCGTACACGTTCGCGGTGTCGAAGAAGTTGATGCCCGCACCGAGCGCCGCGTCCATGATCGCGTGGCTGTCGTTCTCGTCGGTCTGCGGGCCGAAGTTCATGGTGCCGAGGACGAGGCGGCTGACCTTGAGTCCGGTACGTCCGAGCTGCGTGTACTTCATGAGGCACAAGCCAACGACTTCGAGTGCGCTCGATGCAAGGGGAGCCGGGCGGGCGAGGCCGCGGCCCGGCTGGGCGAAGGGGTCCTGAGGCCGGGCGGACGGGTCAGTCGCGGGGGAACTCGTCGGTCTTGACGGTGAGGCCGACCACGGTGCCGGTGAGGTCGATGTCGTCGCCGAAGTCGATCTTCGTCCGCGTGACGTAGTCACCGTCCTTGGGGCGGGTGGAGAGGTAGCGCCGGCCCTTGTAAGGGTCGGCGATGACGTAGACCGGTACTTACGATGTTTCCCCCGACGATCTCAACCTTCGTTCCCTCGGGGACGGGCATCTTCTCGAGCCACTCGAACATGACGTCCAGAGACAGCTCGACGCTCTCCTCGGCCATGGTGATCCTGTCCTCAGTGACGGTCATCGTGGCGCTCCTGCCCGGCCGCACTCGCTCGAGTGCCGCCGCGCAGTACAACGATAGGCACGGTGACCGGTGACCGGTGACCGGTGACCGGGTTACGGCGCGGAGCGCATATGCCGGCAGCGGGTGCGGGCGCGGCGCTCAGCGCGCGTACTCCCCACCCAGTTCCCACCCCTGGTACATCGCCTCCGCGAAGGCCGAGGCCAGCTGGTGCTCGCCGCTGGCGTTGGGGTGGGTGCCGTCGTAGGTGTCGGTGTCGATGTCCCAGGTCGGCGGGACCGAGGCCATGAGGATCGGGGAGGCCGGTTCGTCCAGGTCGGCGGCGGTCTTCGCCAGGAGTTCGTTGAAGCGGGCGACCTGGGCGGCGAAGGGCTCGTCGTTCGCGGCCCGGATGTTGTGGATGACCGGCAGCCACACCATGGCGATCCGGGGGTTCGCCGCGCGGGCCTCGGCGACGAAGGCGCGCGCGTTGTCCGCCGTCTGCTCGGCGTTCGTGTAGAAGCCCAGATCGATCAGGCCGAGCGAGACCAGCAGGACGTCCGCCCGGGAGCTGCGGACCGCCTCGCCGATCAGCGGCGTCATGTGCGCCCAGCCCTCGCCCCAGCCGGCCAGATGCCCGCGCGGGAAGTCCGGATCGGCGTAGGCGTACGACGAGGGGCTGTCCGTCGCCTTGTCGTAGAGCGTCTCGCGTGGGCCGACCAGCGTGAACGGGCCGCCGTACGCGGCGCACAGGTGCTGCCACAGGCGGTAGCGCCAGGTGTGGTCGCCCGTGCTGCCGATCGTCATCGAGTCGCCTACGGGCATGAACCTGAGCATCCGCTCATGATGAGGGATCGCGAGGGGATCACCGTCGCCGGGGGCGTGTGAGACCGGCCACGGGCAGGTGAACAGCCGGGCGGGATGGCAGGCTTGGGGGCATGCGCCGACCTTTCGCCGTCCGAGCCGGAGCCCTGGTGACCGGAGTCCTGCTGCCCGGGGCCCTCCTCTCGGGAGCCTTCGCCGTGCTCGCCGGGCCCGCCGCGGGCGCCGCCTCCGCGGCCGACGGCGACAAGGGGTTCACGATCGAGGACCCGCGCATCACCGAGTCCAGCGGCCTCGCCGCCTCGCGGCGGCACCCGGGCGTCTACTGGACCCACAACGACAGCGACGACGGCCCCTACCTCTACGCCGTCGACAGCGCGACGGGGAAGACCGTCGCCCGGGTCACCCTGACCGGGATCGGGACGCCTCGTGACGTCGAGGCGATCTCCGTCGGCCCCGACGGCGAGATCTGGGTCGGCGACATCGGCGACAACCTCGGCGGCACCTGGAAATACGTGTGGATCTACCGGCTCCCCGAGCCGAAGAAGCTCGTCGACCAGACCGTGCGGGCCACGCAGTACGTCGTGAAGTACTCCGACGGCCCCCGCGACGCGGAGTCGCTCCTCGTGCACCCCAGAACCGGGCGCGTCTACGTCATCGACAAGAAGGAGGACGGTGGGCACCTCTACGAGGGGCCGGCGAAGCTCTCCGCCTCCGGGGCCAACGTCTTCAGGCCCGTCGCCGCCGTCGACCTGTGGGCCACCGACGCCGCCTTCTCCCCGGACGGCTCCCAACTCGCCGTCCGCGGCTACTTCGGCGGCATCTCCTACGCCTGGAACGGCGGCAGGATCAAGCGCGAGGGGCGGCTCGACGTGCCCCTGCAACGGCAGGGCGAGTCCGTCAGCTACTCGGCCGACGGCCGCAAGCTCCTGTACGGGAGCGAGGGCTCCCACAGCTCCGTGGTGGCCGAGGACGCGCCCGAGAGCGCCTCGTCCGGCTCCAAGTCCTCCTCCGGGGGCGGGAGTTCCAGCGCCTCCGGCGAGGACGGCGGGTCCTCCGCGACGGGCGGCGTCAAGGTCGGCGCGCTCGCCCTCGTCGCGGTGTGCGCCGCCTTCTTCGGCCTGCGCCGGCTCCGGCGACGCGGCTGAGGCGGCCGAGCGGCGCCGGCCGGGGCCGACGCCCGTGCCGTATCCGCCGCCGGCGTGCTTGCTGCGGCCCTCCTTCTTGACGTGGCCATGGTGTGTCAGTTTCCTGGGGGGTGCGCGGTGTATGGGAGCGCTCCCATATGTTCCGGGACCGCGCCTCCGAGAGGAAGCGAGATGTTCCGCAGCTTGCGAAGAGTGCTGTGCGCCGTCGCCGCCGCGCTCCTGATACCGCTGGGCGCCGGCGCCGAGGCGGCCCACGCGACCGGGGACGTCGCGGCCGACGCCGGCGCCGGCTACTGGCACACCAGCGGCCGGCAGATCCTCGACGCCGCCGGGCAGCCGGTCCGGATCGCCGGGATCAACTGGTTCGGCTTCGAGACCGGCAACCACGTCGTGCACGGCCTCTGGTCGCGCGACTACAAGAGCATGATCGATCAGATGAAGTCGCTGGGTTACAACACGATCCGCGTCCCCTACAGCGACGACGTCCTCAAGCCCGGGACCGTGCCCGACAGCATCGACTTCTCCAGCGGCAAGAACGCCGACCTCCAGGGCCTCGACTCCCTCCAGGTCCTGGACAAGCTCGTCGCGTACGCCGGCCGGGACGGCCTGAAGGTCATCCTCGACCGGCACCGCCCGGACTCGGGCGGACAGTCGGCGCTCTGGTACACGGCCGCCGTGCCCGAATCGACCTGGATCGCCAACCTCAAGGCGCTCGCGGCCCGTTACCAGGGCCAGGACACGGTCGTCGGCATCGACCTCCACAACGAGCCGCACGATCCCGCCTGCTGGGGCTGCGGGGACCCGGCGACGGACTGGCGGCTGGCCGCACAGCGGGCCGGCAACGCGGTCCTGTCCGTCAACCCGAGCCTGCTGGTCTTCGTCGAGGGCGTGCAGACCTTCAACGGCGTCTCCGGCTGGTGGGGCGGCAACCTGATGGGCGTCGGCCAGTACCCGGTGCAGTTGAGCGTGGCGAACCGGGTGGTGTACTCGGCTCACGACTACGCCACCAGCGTCGCCCAGCAGAGCTGGTTCAGCGACCCGGCGTTCCCCGCCAACATGCCGGGGATCTGGGACAAGTACTGGGGATACATCTTCAAGCAGAACATCGCCCCCGTCTGGGTGGGCGAGTTCGGCACGACCCTGCAGTCCACGGTGGACCAGAAGTGGCTGGCGGCGCTGGTGAGCTATCTGCGGCCGACGTCCACGTACGGCGCGGACTCCTTCCACTGGACCTTCTGGTCCTGGAACCCCAACTCCGGTGACACCGGCGGAATCCTGAAGGACGACTGGCAGACCGTCGACACCGTCAAGGACGGGTACCTGGCGAGCGTCAAGGCGCCGGGCTTCCCGAGCGGCGGAGGCGGCGGAGGGGGCGGAGGGGGCGGCGGCGGTGGCACGGCCGCCTGCACCGCCTCCTACACCGTCGGCAGCGACTGGGGCGGCGGCTTCAACGCCGAGGTGAAGGTGACCAACACCGGCACCAGCGCGCTCGGTTCGTGGAAGGTGAGCTGGACCTGGAGCGGCTCGCAGCAGATCACGAACATGTGGAACGCCTCGTACACGCAGAGCGGGGCCACCGTGACCGCGGTGAACGCCGCGCACAACGGAGCGGTCCCGGCCGGCGGCTCGACGAGCTTCGGCTTCGGCGGCGCGCCCGGGGGAGGGACGGCGCCCGGCCTGAGCTGCACCGCGACGTGAGAGCGGGGTGCCCGGTGAACCGTTCATCGGGCACCGGTCGGAAGTCGCCCGTGACGCAAACGAGTTCCAAATTTTCGGTCGAAGAGGTTCTTGAGGCCGTACTTCTCCGGAAGGATCCCGCCAGGGTCGCGAACCTTGCGGTCCCGCAGAACCCCCCATGGTGTGAAGGAACTTCATGAGAAGAAGCACAGCCGTGCTGTGCGGCGCGACCGTCGTACTGGCCGGAACACTCACGGCCGCCCCGGCCGAGGCCACGACGTCGCCGTCCGCGCAGGCCGCCCAGGCGCCGAAGGTCACCTGGAAGAAGTGCGCCACGGAGGACTCGCCGACCCTGCAGTGCGCGACGGTCAAGGTGCCGCTCGACTACGCCAGGCCGCAGGGCCGGAAGATAACGCTGGCCCTGTCCCGGGTCCCGCACACCGCGCGCACGTTCCAGGGCCCGCTGCTGGTCAACCCCGGTGGCCCCGGCGGCAGCGGTCTGTCCCTCGCCGGGTTCGTCGCGTCCTCGCTGCCCCAGGCGGTCGCGTCCCAGTACGACATCATCGGCTTCGACCCGCGAGGCGTGGGCGAGAGCAAGCCCGCCCTGGACTGCAAGCCGGGCTACTTCAACCCGGTCCGTCCGGACTCCGTGCCCCGCACGGCCGCGATCGAGAAGGCCGACCTCGCGCGCGTCAAGTCCTTCGCCAAGGCCTGCGGCACGAAGTACGCGGACATCCTGCCGCACATCAACACGGTCAACGCCGTGAAGGACATGGACGCGATCCGCAAGGCGCTCGGCGCCCAGAAGATCAACTACTTCGGCTACTCGTACGGCACCTACCTGGGCCAGGTCTACGCCAAGCTCTTCCCGACCCGGGTGCGCCGCCTGGTGCTGGACTCGATCGTCGACCCCGGCGGAGTCTGGTACGACGCCAACATCTCGCAGGACTACGCCTTCGACGCCCGTCACAAGGCGCTCATGGCGTGGATCGCCAAGTACGACGGCACGTACAAGCTCGGGACGGACCCGGCCAGGATCGAGGCCAAGTGGTACGCCATGCGGGCCGAACTCGCCAAGAAGCCGGCCGGCGGAAAGGTGGGCGCCTCCGAGCTCGAGGACACCTTCATCCCCGGCGGCTACTACAACGGCTACTGGCCCTCCCTCGCCGAGGCGTTCGCCGCCTACGTGAACGACAAGAACGCCACCCCGCTCGTCAAGGCGTACGAGGGCATGGCGGCCGTCGACGCCTCCGGCGACAACGGCTACAGCGTCTACACCGCCGTGCAGTGCCGTGACGTGTCCTGGCCGCGCGACTGGAACCAGTGGCGCAAGGACAACTGGGCCGTGTACAAGAAGGCCCCGCTCATGGCCTGGAACAACGCCTGGTACAACGCGCCCTGCGCGTTCTGGCCCACCAAGGCGATGAAGCCGGTGAACGTCGCCAACAGCAAGCTGCCGCCGGTGCTGCTGTTCCAGGCGACGAACGACGCGGCCACCCCCTACCAGGGCGGCGTCGCCGTCCACCGCCTGCTCAAGCACTCCAGCCTGGTGGTCGAGCAGGGCGGCGGCAACCACGGCATCACGCTGAGCGGCAACGCCTGTCTGGACGAGTACCTGGCGAAGTACCTGACCGACGGCACCGTGCCGCGCGGCGGCGGCGTGGCCGACGCGGTCTGCAAGAAGACCGCCGACCCCGAGCCGGCGGCCGCCGCGCCGTCCGCCCTGGCCGCCGGGCAGCCGGCCGCCGCGGCTCCCGCCGACGCCCTGCACCGGATGCTCGGCTTCCGCGGCTGACGGCCCGCCGCGGGACGAAGACGTGAGGGGTGCCCGGTGACCACCGGGCGCCCCTCATCGTCGAACGGAGGCGATGGTCACGCAGGTGACCGTCGCGGAAGCGGTCAGAGCTTGTCGATCACGTAGTCGACGCACTTAGTGAGCGCCTCGACGTCCGCCGGGTCGATCGCCGGGAACATCGCGACGCGCAGCTGGTTGCGGCCGAGCTTGCGGTAGGGCTCGGTGTCCACGACGCCGTTGGCGCGCAGCACCTTGGCGACGGCGGCCGCGTCCACGTCGTCGGTGAAGTCGATCGTGCCGATGACCTGGGAGCGCTTGGCCGGGTCGGCGACGAAGGGGTTCGCGTACTTGACGTCCTCGGCCCACCCGTAGAGCGTGCGCGCCGAGGTGGCGGTGCGCCGCACCGACCAGTCCAGGCCGCCCTGGCCGTTGATCCACTCCAGCTGCTCGTTCAGCAGGAACAGGGTGGCGAGGGCCGGGGTGTTGTACGTCTGGTTCTTGCGGGAGTTGTCGATCGCCGTCGGCAGGCTGAAGAACTCCGGGATGTGCCGGCCGGACGCGTGGATCCGCTCGGCGCGCTCGATCGCGGCCGGGGAGAAGACGCCGATCCACAGGCCGCCGTCGGAGGCGAAGGACTTCTGCGGGGCGAAGTAGTAGACGTCCGTCTCGGCGATGTCGACCGGGAGGCCGCCGGCGCCGGAGGTCGCGTCGACCAGGACCAGCGCGCCCTCGTCGGCGCCCTGCACCCGCTTGAGCGGGGCGGCGACACCGGTGGAGGTCTCGTTGTGGGTGAACGCGTACACGTCGACGCCCGCCTCGGCCGCCGGCTCGGGGTGCGTGCCGGGATCGGAGGAGATCACCGTGGGATCGGCCAGCCAGGGGGCGAGCTTGGCGGCCTTGGCGAACTTCGAGCTGAACTCGCCGAACGCGAGGTGCTGCGACCTGTTCTCGATCAGGCCGTGGGTCGCGATGTCCCAGAACGCGGTGGAGCCGCCGTTGCCGAGGACGACCTCGTAGCCCTCGGGGAGCGAGAACAGCTCGGAGACGCCCTCGCGCACCTTGCCGACCAGGTTCTTCACCGGGGCCTGGCGGTGGGAGGTGCCGAGCAGGGACGTGCCGGTGGCGGCCAGGGCGTCCAGCGCCTCCACCCGCACCTTGGAGGGGCCCGCGCCGAATCGACCGTCGGCGGGCTTGATGTCAGCAGGAATCCGGATCTCAGCCACGGAAGCGAGGTTAGCCGGTGCGGGAAACCTGGGTGAAACCTCGTCCGTCGGGTGAGACGGGTCCGGGGCGCGCTCCCGGCGTCGTCCCGTCGTCGTCCCGGGGGGCCCGGCCGACGGGCTGTGGGCGCGGACGCATGCTGGTTTGCTGAAGCCATGACGGATCTCGAAGCCGCTCTGCGCAAGGTCGTCCGGGGCGAGGTCGCGTTCGACGTGACCTCCCGCGCGCTCACCACGATGGACGCGTCCAACTACCGCCGGGTCCCGCTCGGCGTCGTCGCGCCCCGGGACGAGGACGACGTGGCCGCCGTCCTGGAGGTGTGCCGGGAGCACCGGACGCCGGTCGTCGCGCGCGGCGGCGGGACGTCGATCGCGGGACAGGCCACCGGGACCGGCGTCGTGCTCGACTTCACCCGGCACATGAACCGGCTGGTCCGGCTCGACCCGGACGCGCGGACGGCCGTCGTGCAGCCGGGGCTGGTGCTCGACCGGCTCCAGGAGGCCGCCGCCCCGCACGGGCTGCGCTTCGGGCCCGACCCCTCCACCCACAGCCGGTGCACGCTCGGCGGGATGATCGGCAACAACGCCTGCGGCTCGCACTCGGTGGCCTGGGGCACGACGGCCGACAACGTGCGCGAGCTGCGCGTCGTCACCGCGCGCGGCCGACGGCTGCGGACCGGGCCGGGGTGGTCGGGGGCGCCGGACGGGCTGCGCGCCCTGGTGGACGGGGAGCTGGCCCGGCTGCGGACCGGCTTTCCCGAACTGCCCCGCCGTATCTCGGGGTACGCGCTGGACGCGCTGCTGCCGGAGAACGGCGCGGACGTCGCCCGCTCCCTCTGCGGCAGCGAAGGCACCCTGGGCGTGCTCACGGAGGCCGTCGTCCGGCTCGTCGAGGCGCCCCGCGCGCGTGCCCTCGCGGTGCTCGGCTACGCGGACGAGGGGGCCGCCGCCGACGCGGCGGCCGGTCTGCTGCCGTTCGGGCCGCTGACGGTGGAGGGCATGGCGGCCGACCTGGTGCCGTCGGGCGCGGCGGCCGGGCTGCCGCGGGGCGGCGCCTGGCTGTTCGTGGAGACGGGCGGCGACTCGCGGAGCGAGGCACACGCGCGTGCCCGCACGATCGTGCGCGCGGCGGACGTCCTGGACGCGCGGATCGTGGAGGACCCCGCCGGGCAGCGAGCGCTGTGGCGGATCCGCGAGGACGCGAGCGGGACGGCCACCCGGACGCGGGACGGCGCCGAGGCCTGGCCCGGCTGGGAGGACTGCGCGGTGCCGCCGGCCCGGCTCGGCGCGTATCTTCGCGACTTCCGGGGCCTGCTCGCCGGCCATGGCCTGCGCGGCACGCCGTACGGGCACTTCGGGGACGGCTGCATCCACGTCCGCATCGACTTCGACCTGCTGACGGAGGCGGGGATCGCCCGCTTCCGCCGGTTCTCCGAGGAGCTGGCCGCACTGGTCGTGGCCCACGGCGGCTCCCTCTCGGGGGAGCACGGCGACGGGCAGGCGCGGGCCGAGCTGCTGCCGAGGATGTACGGGCGGGCCATGGTCGCGCTGTTCGAGCGGGCCAAGGCGGTCTGGGACCCGGACGACCTGCTCAACCCGGGGATGCTGGTGCGGCCCGCGCCCCTCGACGGCAACCTGCGCTTCGCCGTGCTCCCGCGGCTGCCGGTCGACGTGGAGTTCGGCTACCCCGCCGACGGCGGGGACTTCTCGGCGGCGGTGCGCCGGTGCGTGGGCGTCGCCAAGTGCCGGACGGCGCCCCCGCCGGGGGCGGCGTCCGGAGCGGAGGTGATGTGCCCGTCGTTCCGTGTCACGGGCCGGGAGGAGCACTCCACGCGCGGGCGGGCCCGGCTGCTGCACGAGATGCTCGCCGGCGACCCGGTGACCGGCGGCTGGCGCTCCACGGAGGTCCTGGACGCCCTCGACCTGTGCCTGTCCTGCAAGGGCTGCCGCTCCGACTGCCCGGTCGGGGTCGACATGGCCACCTACAAGGCGGAGTTCCTGCACCACCACTACGAGGGGCGCAGGCGTCCGGCCGCGCACTACAGCATGGGTCTGCTGCCGGTGTGGCTGCGCTGGGTGAGCCGGTTGCGGGCGGCCGCCCTGATCAACGCGTTCGCCTCGGTCGGCCCGTCGGCCGGACTCGTCAAGCGGCTGGGCGGGATCGCGGCGGAACGGGACGTCCCGCGACTGGCACGGCGGACGTTCACCGGCTGGTGGCGCGCGCGGGGCCCCGCCGCCGGGCCGGGACGCGGCGGTGAGCTGGTGGTGCTGTGGCCGGACACCTTCACCGAGCACCTCTCGCCGTCCGTGGGCCGGGCGGCCGTGCGGGTGCTGGAGGCGGCGGGGCTGCGGGTGGCGCTGCCGCCGGCCCTGCGGATGCGCGGACGGCCGGTGGGCGACGGCCGGTCGAGGAACCCGGCCGCGCTGCTGACCGCCCGCCGGGGCCGGGTCTGCTGCGGACTCACCTATGTCTCCACCGGCCAGCTCGACCGCGCGCGGGCGGTGCTGCGCCGCACGCTCGACCTGATGGAGCCGGTGCTGGAGACGGCCGCCCCGGTCGTCGTCCTGGAGCCGAGCTGCGCGGCCGCCCTGCGCACCGACCTGCCCGCGCTGCTGCACGACGATCCGCGCGCGGGTCGCCTCGCCGCACGCGTCCTCACCTTCGCGGAGGCGCTGGAGCGGCACGCCCCCGGCTGGGCGCCGCCCCGTCTGGAGCGTCCTGTGGTCGGGCAGACCCACTGCCATCAGCACGCGGTCCTGGGCGACGCGGCCGAGCGGCGGCTGCGCGCGGCCGCGGGGCTCACCGGCGAACTGAGCGGCGGGTGCTGCGGTCTCGCCGGCGACTTCGGCTTCGCCCGGGGCCACTTCGAGGTGTCGGCGGCCTGCGCGGAGGAGCGGCTGCTGCCGGCCGTGCGGGACGCCCCGCAGGGCTCGGTCGTCCTGGCGGACGGGTTCTCCTGCCGGACGCAGCTGGAACAGCTGGCGGGGGTGCGGGGCCGGCATCTCGCGGAGGTGCTGGCGGCGGGGCTCCCGGACGGCTCGCATGCCTCAGGGACGTGACGTCTCACAACCCGAGACAGCGGCATAACCGGTTCACACCCCTGACCCAGTCCATTACTCTGGACTCGACAGTGCAGCTTGATGTACGCACCCGTGCCGAGCCCCAGGACCGCCCGTGACTGCCCCCGACGCCGCCGCCCCGTCCCAGCTCGCCCCCGGCGGCACCGCGGGGGACCCTCCCGGCCGCCTGGGCGCCCTCGGTCCCGTCGGCCTCGTGTTCGCGGGCGGCGTCTCGGTGCAGTTCGGCGGCGCGCTGGCGGTGACGTTGATGCCGAGGGCGGGCGCGCTGGGCGTGGTGGCGCTGCGGCTGCTGGTCGCGGCGGTGGTCCTGCTGGTGTTCTGCCGGCCCCGGCTGCGCGGCCACTCCCGTACGGACTGGGGCACCGTCGTCGTCTTCGGCGTCACGCTGGCCGCGATGAACGGCCTCTTCTACCAGGCGCTGGACCGCATCCCGCTGGGTGCGGCGGTGACGCTGGAGGTCCTCGGGCCGCTCACCCTGTCGGTCGTCGTCTCGCGCCGGGCGCTGAACCTGGTGTGGGCCGGACTGGCTCTCATCGGCGTCTTCCTGCTCAGCGGCGGCGGCGGACACGGCGGGGACGGCGGCGGGTTCGGCGGCGACCTCGACCTGGCGGGCGTGGCGTTCGCGCTGGGGGCGGGGGTGATGTGGGCGGCCTACATCGTGTTCAGCGCCCGCACGGGCCGTCGTTTCCCGAAGGCGGACGGTCTGGCCCTGGCGATGGCGGTGGGCGCGCTGCTGTTCCTCCCGCTGGGGCTCGCCGAGGCGGGCACGAAACTGGCAGACCCGGTGACGCTGGGCCTGGGTGCGGCGATCGCCCTGCTCTCCTCCGTCCTCCCGTACACCCTCGAACTCCTCGCGCTGCGCCGCCTGCCCTCCTCCACCTTCGCGGTCCTGATGAGCCTGGAGCCGGCCATCGCCGCCACGGCGGGCTTCCTCATCCTCGACCAGGCCATGACGGCCGTCCAGGCGGCCGCGATCGCCCTGGTCGTCGGGGCCAGCATGGGCGCGGTGCGCACGCAGGTGGGGCGGGCGAAGACGGCGGTCCCCGAGGCCTGAGCGGCACGCGGGGCTATCGCGGCGGACCGCACGAAGCCCCTGCGCGAGCCGCCGCCCTCCCTGCCGTCACCGCGCTTCCTGTCGTCCCCGCGCTTTCTGCCGTCGCCGCGCTTCCTGTCGTCACCCCCCTCCCTGCCGTCGCCGCCCTCCCTGCCGTCACCGCGCTTCCCGCCCGTCACCGCCTCCCCGCGCCGAGGCCGTCCTTCCCGGCCGAGTGCCGCCATGGCGGCACGCGCACGGTCGTCGCCTTCCCTGCGCCATCGCCGTCCGGCCGCTTCGGCCCTGGTGTGGCCGCGCACGGTCGCCGCCTTTCTCGCGCCGTCGCCTCTCGGCCGCTTCGGCCCCGGTGTGGCCGCGCACGGTCGCCGCCTTCCCTGCGCCATCGCCGCCAGGCCGCTTCGGCCCTGGTGTGGCCGCGCACGGTCGTCGCCCTTCTCGCGCCGTCGCCGCCGTTCCCGTGCGGTGGCGTCTCCCTTCCCGCGCCGTCGCCGCCCGGCCGTCTCCCGTCACGCCCCCGCCGCGCACGGTCACGGCCTGATTCATGCAAGCATGCTTGATTGTTTCTCCGTCCGCTGCCATGCTCCAGCCCATGGCCGATGCGACCCCCGTGCTCGACGACCTCCGCGCCGAAAGCGACCAACTCGACCGGCTGGTAGCCGAGTTGGATGCGCAGCAATGGACGCGCCCCACCCCCGCCCCCGGCTGGACCGTCGCCCACCAGATCGCGCACCTCGCCTGGACCGACCACTCCTCCGTGCTGGCCGTGACCGACCCGGACGCCTTCGCCCGTGAGGTGGAGAAGGCGCTGGCCGCGCCCGGGGACTTCGTCGACAACGGCGCCGAGGAGGGCGCGGCGAAGCCGCCCGCCCAGCTGCTCGCCGACTGGCGGGCCGGACGCCGGGCCCTGGACGAGGCCCTGCGGGCAGCCCCGGCAGGCGCACGGTTCCCCTGGTACGGGCCGCCCATGGCGGCCGCCTCGATGGCCACCGCCCGGCTCATGGAGACCTGGGCCCA
This sequence comes from Streptomyces sp. NPDC058291, assembly GCF_042880855.1. Taxonomy (NCBI): domain Bacteria; kingdom Bacillati; phylum Actinomycetota; class Actinomycetes; order Kitasatosporales; family Streptomycetaceae; genus Streptomyces; species Streptomyces sp. NPDC058291. Next base: position 105,030 of record NZ_JBHVYK010000014.1, on the reverse strand, counting down.
CGGGCTGGACGTGGCGGACGCGCTGGGCGCGGCCCCCGTGCCCACCGACCGGCTGCGGCACATCGTCCGCCTCGGTGTGCGCACCCGTGACTTCGCCTTCGGCGTGCACGGACTGCCCGTCCCGTTCGAGGAGTTCCGCGTGGAACTGCGCGGCCCCTCGGGCGAGTCGTGGATCCACGGCCCCGAGGACGCCACGGACCGCGTCACCGGCCCGGCCCTCGACTTCTGCCTGCTGGTCACCCAGCGCGCCCACCGCGCCGACCTCGCCCTGCGCGCCGAGGGGCCCGACGCCGACCGCTGGCTGGACGTCGCCCAGGCCTTCGCCGGCCCGCCCGGCAGCGGCCGTCCGCCGAAGGGGGCCGCCCGGTGACGGTCCTGCGGATCGGCAACGCGTCCGGCTTCTACGGCGACCGCTTCGACGCCCTGCGCGAGATGCTCGCCGGCGGCGAACTCGACGTCCTCACCGGCGACTACCTCGCCGAGCTCACCATGCTCATCCTCGGGCGCGACCGGCTGAAGGACCCCGCCGCCGGGTACGCCCGCACGTTCCTGCGCCAGCTGGAGGAGTCGCTCGGCCTCGCCCACGAGCGGGGCGTGCGGATCGTCACCAACGCCGGCGGACTCAACCCCGCCGGACTCGCCGACGCCGTGAGGCAGTTGGCGGAACAGCTCGGCATACCCGTGCGCGTCGCGCATGTCGAGGGCGACGACCTGGGCCCCCGGTACCCCGACAGCCTCACCGCGCACGCCTACCTCGGCGGCTTCGGCATCGCCGCGTGTCTGCGCGAGGGCGCCGACGTCGTCGTCACCGGGCGGGTCACCGACGCGGCCCTCGTGACCGGTCCGGCCGTCGCCCGCTTCGGCTGGCGGCCGACGCAGTACGACCGGCTCGCGGGCGCCGTCGTCGCCGGTCACGTCCTGGAGTGCGGCACGCAGGCCACCGGCGGCAACTACGCCTTCTTCGCCGACGGCCGGCCCGGCGGCGGGGCCGGCCGCGATCTGCGCCGGCCCGGCTTCCCCCTCGCCGAGATCCACGAGGACGGCAGCTGCGTCATCACCAAGCACCCCGGCACGGGCGGCTTCGTCGACGTCGGCACGGTGACCGCCCAGCTCCTGTACGAGACCGCCGGCGCCCGGTACGCCGGACCCGACGTCACCGCCCGCCTGGACACCGTGCGACTCGCCCAGGACGGCCCCGACCGGGTGCGCATCCACGGCGTGCGCGGTGAGGCCCCGCCCCCGGCCCTCAAGGTCGGCCGGACCCGCCTGGGGGGGTTCCGCAACGAGGTCGTCTTCGTCCTCACCGGTCTGGACATCGAGGCCAAGGCCGCGCTGGTGCGGGAGCAGATGGCGGACGCGCTCGCCACATCGCCTCCACAGGACGTGCGTTGGGAGCTGGTGCGCACCGACCGGCCGGACGCGGACACCGAGGAGACGGCGAGCGCCCTGCTGCGGCTCGTCGTCCGGGACCCGGAACAGGCCGTCGTGGGACGGGCGTTGAGCGGAGCCGCGGTGGAGCTGGCGCTGGCGAGCTACCCCGGCTTCCATGTGCTCGCCCCGCCCGGGAAGGGCGCCGCCTACGGGGTGTTCGAGGCCGCGTACGTCCCCCAGGACGACGTCGAGCACGTCGCGGTCCTCCCCGACGGGCGCAGGCTGTCCGTGCCCGCTCCGTCGGCCGCCGGGACCCGCGTCCTCGAACCGGTGGCGGAACCCGCCCTGCCCGAGCCGCCGCCCGCGGGCCCCGTGCGCCGCGCACCCCTCGGGCTCGTCGCCGGCGCCCGCAGCGGCGACAAGGGCTCCGACGCCAACGTGGGGGTGTGGGCGCGCACGGACGAGGCCTGGCGCTGGCTCGCCCACGAACTGACCGTCGACCGGTTCCGCGAGCTGCTCCCGGAGAGCCGGCCCCTGACCGTCACCCGACACGCCCTGCCCGGCCTGCGCGCCCTGAACTTCGTCGTCGAGGGCCTCCTCGGCGCCGGCGTCGCCGCCCAGCACCGCTTCGACCCGCAGGCCAAGGCGCTCGGCGAATGGCTGCGCTCCCGCTGCCTGGACATCCCGGAGGCCCTGCTGTGACGGTCATCTCTTCCGCCCTGGACATCCACGGCCCCGACTACCGCGCCCACCGCGAGGCCATGCTCGCCAAGCTGGCCGACCTCGACGCCGAGCACGCCAAGGCGCTGGCGGGGGGCGGGGAGAAGTACGTCGCCCGGCACCGCGCCCGCGGCAAGCTCCTCGCCCGTGAGCGCATCGAGCTGCTCCTCGACCCCGACACGCCGTTCCTCGAACTGTCGCCGCTGGCCGCCTGGGGCAGCGACCACACGGTCGGCGCGTCCCTCGTCACCGGCATCGGCGTCGTCGAGGGCGTCGAGTGCCTGATCACGGCGAACGACCCGACCGTGCGCGGGGGCGCCAGCAACCCCTGGTCGCTGAGGAAGGCCCTGCGCGCCGACGACATCGCCCTGGCCAACCGGCTGCCCTGCGTCAGCCTGGTGGAGTCCGGCGGGGCCGACCTGCCCTCGCAGAAGGAGATCTTCATCCCCGGCGGGGGCGTCTTCCGCGACCTGACCCGGCTATCCGCCGCGGGCGTCCCGACCGTCGCCGTGGTCTTCGGCAACTCGACCGCGGGAGGCGCCTACATCCCCGGCATGTCCGACCACGTGATCATGGTCAAAGAGCGGGCGAAGGTCTTCCTCGGCGGGCCGCCCCTGGTGAAGATGGCCACCGGCGAGGAGAGCGACGACGAGTCGCTGGGCGGCGCGGAGATGCACGCGCGCGTGTCGGGCCTCGCCGACTACCTCGCCGTCGACGAACGGGACGCGCTGCGCCAGGCGCGGCGCGTCGTGGCCCGCCTGAACCACCGCAAGGCGTATCCGGATCCCGGCCCGGCCGTCCCTCCCCAGTACGACGAGGAGGAGCTCCTGGGCATCGTCCCCGCGGACCTGCGCACCCCCTTCGACCCGCGCGAGGTGATCGCCCGGATCGTGGACGCCTCCGACTTCGACGAGTTCAAGCCCTTGTACGGGACGAGCCTCGTCACCGGCTGGGCCGCCCTGCACGGCTACCCGGTCGGGATCCTGGCCAACGCCCAGGGCGTGCTCTTCAGCGCGGAGTCCCAGAAGGCCGCGCAGTTCATCCAGCTCGCCAACCAGCGCGACATCCCGCTCCTGTTCCTGCACAACACCACCGGCTACATGGTCGGCCGGGAGTACGAGCAGGGCGGCATCATCAAGCACGGCGCGATGATGATCAACGCGGTGTCCAACTCGAGGGTCCCGCACCTGTCCGTCCTCATGGGCGCGTCGTACGGCGCCGGCCACTACGGCATGTGCGGGCGGGCCTACGACCCCCGGTTCCTCTTCGCCTGGCCGAGCGCCAAGTCGGCCGTGATGGGACCGCAGCAGCTCGCCGGGGTCCTGTCCATCGTCGCCCGTCAGGCGGCGACCGCGAAGGGCCTGCCCTACGACGAGGACGCCGACGCCGCCCTGCGCGCGATGGTGGAACAGCAGATCGAGTCCGAGTCGCTGCCGATGTTCCTCTCGGGACGGCTCTACGACGACGGCGTGATCGACCCGCGCGACACCCGCACCGTGCTCGGCCTGTGCCTGTCGGCCGTCCACACCGCTCCGTACGAGGGCGCCCGCGGCGGCTTCGGCGTCTTCCGGATGTGAGGCTCATGATTACTTCCGTTCTGGTGGCCAACCGCGGCGAGATCGCCTGCCGCGTCTTCCGCACCTGCCGCGAGGCGGGCATCCGCACCGTCGCCGTGCACTCCGACGCCGACGCCGGCGCCCTCCACGCGCGGGTGGCCGACGCGGCCGTGCGGCTGCCCGGATCCACGCCCGCGGAGACCTATCTGCGCGCCGACCTCGTCGTGAAGGCCGCCGTCGCCGCGGGCGCGGACGCCGTGCACCCCGGCTACGGCTTCCTCTCCGAGAACGCCGGCTTCGCGCGCGCCGTCCTGGACGCGGGCCTGCGCTGGATCGGGCCGCCGCCCGAGGCGATCGAGGCGATGGCCTCCAAGACCCGCGCCAAGCGGCTCATGGGCCTCGCGCCCCTGGACCCCGACGAGGTGACGCAGGCCGACCTGCCGGTGCTGGTGAAGGCGGCCGCGGGCGGCGGCGGACGCGGGATGCGCGTCGTGCGCCGCCTTCAGGAGCTGGGCGCCGCGCTGGACGGCGCCCGCGCCGAGGCCGCGAGCGCCTTCGGCGACGGCGAGGTGTTCGTCGAGCCGTACCTGGAGAACGGCCGCCACGTCGAGGTGCAGATCCTCGCCGACGCGCACGGCACGGTGTGGGCGCTCGGCACCCGGGACTGCTCGCTGCAGCGACGGCACCAGAAGGTCGTCGAGGAGGCGCCCGCGCCCGGACTGCCGGACGAGGTCGCCGAGCGGCTGCGCACGCTGGCCGTGCGCGCCGCGCGCGCCGTCGACTACGTCGGCGCGGGCACCGTCGAGTTCCTCGTCGCCGACGGCCGGGCGCACTTCCTGGAGATGAACACCCGCCTCCAGGTCGAACACCCCGTCACCGAGGCCGTCTTCGGCCTCGACCTGGTGGCCGAGCAGCTGCGGATCGCGGAGGGCGCGGCCCTGCCCGCCGAGCCGCCCGCGCGCGGTCACGCGATCGAGGCCCGCCTCTACGCCGAGGACCCCGCGGCCGACTGGACCCCGCAGACCGGCGTCCTGCACCGTCTGACCGTCCCGGACGGCGTCCGCCTGGACACCGGCTACGCCGACGGCGACGAGATCGGCGTGCACTACGACCCCATGCTCGCCAAGGTGATCGCCCACGCCCCCACGCGCGCGGAGGCCCTCCGCAGGCTGGCGGGCGCCCTGGAGCGGTCGGCGATCCACGGTCCGGTCACCAACCGCGACCTCCTCGTCCGCTCGCTGCGCCACGAGGAGTTCGCCTCCGCCCGCATGGACACCGGCTTCTACGACCGCCACCTCGCCGAGCTGACCGAGGCGGTCGCCGACCCGTACGCCCCGCTCGCGGCGGCCCTCGCCGAAGCGGCGGACACCGTCGCGCGCCGGGGCGTCGGCGGCTGGCGCAACCTGCCCTCGCTGCCGCAGACGAAGCGGTACGCGGTCGCGGGCGAGGAGATCGAGGTCCGCTACCGGCACACCCGCACCGGTCTGGCGGCCGAGGGCGTCCAGGTGGTGTCGGCCGGCGCCGGCCTGGTCGTCCTGGAGGTCGACGGCGTCCGGCGCCGCTTCGACATCGCCCGCCACGGCGACCGCGTCCATGTCAACGCCGTGGCCCTCACCGTCCTGCCCCGCTTCCCCGACCCGCAGGTCCAGCACGCCCCGGGATCCCTGCTGGCCCCGATGCCCGGCACCGTCGTCAAGCTCGCGGACGGCCTCGTCACCGGATCGGGTGTCCGGGCCGGTGAACCGCTCCTCTGGCTCGAAGCGATGAAGATGCAACACGTCATCGCGGCCCCGGCGGACGGGACCGTGACGGCGTTGCCGGTGACGCAAGGACAGCAGGTGGAGGTCGGCACGCTCCTGGCCGTGGTCGGGACCGGCCCGCCGCAGGGGACACCGGCAGCCGAGCGACCAGCCCCGACGAGCCCGCAGACGAAGGAGCCACAGTGACCGCCCTCATCGAATCCGACGAGCACAAGGCACTCAGGGCAGCGGTGTCGGCCTTCGCCGGGAGCCACCCCCACGGTTCCGACGACGGCTCCGACGGCAACGCCCTGTGGCAGGCCGCCGCCAAGCTCGGCTACATCGGCGTCAACCTCCCGGAGGCGTACGGCGGCGGAGGCGGCGGCATCACCGAACTCTCCCTGATCCTCGAGGAGTTGGGCGCCGCGGGCAACCCGCTCCTCATGATGATCGTCTCCCCGGCGATCTGCGGCACGGTCATCGCCCGCTTCGGCACGGACGCCCAGCGACGGGAGTGGCTGCCCGCGCTGGCCGACGGCAGCCGCCTCATGGCGTTCGGCATCACCGAGCCCGACGCCGGTTCCAACAGCCACCGCATCACCACCACCGCCCGCCGCGACGGCGCGAGCGGCGACTGGCTGCTGACCGGCCGCAAGGTCTTCGTCTCCGGTGTCGACATCGCCGACGCCACCCTGATCGTCGGCCGCACCGAGGACGCCCGCACCGGCCGGCTCAAGCCCTGCCTGTTCATCGTCCCGCGGGACGCGCCCGGCTTCACCCGCCGCGCCATCGACATGGAACTGCACAGCGTGGAGAAGCAGTTCGAGCTGGTCCTGGACGACGTCCGGCTCCCCGCCGAGGCGCTCGTCGGCGACGAGGACGCGGGGCTGCTGCAACTGTTCGCCGGCCTCAACCCCGAACGCGTCATGACGGCCGCCTTCGCGATCGGCATGGGCCGCCACGCCCTCACGCGAGCCGTCGAGTACGCACGCGAACGCACCGTCTGGAACACCCCCATCGGCGCCCACCAGGCGATCGCGCACCCCCTCGCACAGGCCCACATCGAACTCGAACTGGCCCGTCTGATGATGCAGAAGGCGGCCCGCCTGTACGACGCGGGGGACGACGTCGGCGCGGGCGAGGCCGCCAACATGGCCAAGTACGCGGCCGGAGAGGCCTGCGTGAAGGCCGTCGACCAGGCCGTGCACACCCTCGGCGGCAACGGCCTCACCCGGGAGTTCGGGCTCGCCCGGCTGATAACGGCCTCCCGAGTGGCTCGCATCGCGCCGGTCAGCCGGGAGATGATTCTCAACTACGTCTCCCACCAGACCCTCGGCCTGCCCAAGTCGTACTGAACCGTCTCAACGGCCCGAGCCGGCACCTCGTCGTGCCCGGCGCGCGAGGAGGAACCATGTTCCGCAGCCAGTACGCAGACGTCCCGCCCCTGGACCTGCCCATCCACGACGCCGTGCTCGGCCGCGCCGCCGATTTCGGCGAGCTGCCCGCGCTCGTCGACGGCACGGACGGCACCGCCCTCACCTACGCCCAGGTGGACCGGTTCCACCGCCGGGTCGCCGCCGCGTTCGCCGAGGCCGGCGTCCGCAAGGGCGACGTGCTGGCCCTGCACAGCCCCAACACCGTCGCGTTCCCCCTCGCCTTCTACGCGGCCACGCGCGCGGGCGCCACCGTCACCACCGTGCACCCGCTCGCCACCGCCGAGGAGTTCGCCAGGCAGCTCGGCGACAGCGCGGCCCGCTGGATCGTCACCGTCTCCCCGCTGCTCCAGACGGCCCGGCGGGCGGCCGAACTCGCGGGCGGCGTCGAGGAGATCCTCGTCTGCGACACCGCCCCCGGACACCGCTCGCTGATCGACATGCTCGCCTCGAACGCCCCCGAGCCCCAGGTGGACATCGACCCGGCGCAGGACGTGGCGGTCCTGCCGTACTCCTCCGGCACCACCGGCGTCCCCAAGGGCGTGATGCTCACCCACCGTCAGATCGCCACCAACCTCGACCAGCTCCGGCCGGCCGTCTCCGCCGGCCCCGGCGAACGCATCCTCGCCGTGCTGCCCTTCTTCCACATCTACGGCCTGACCGCCCTGATGAACGCGCCGCTGCGGCAGGGCGCCACGGTCGTCGTACTGCCCCGCTTCGACCTGGAGACGTTCCTCGCGGCCGTCCAGAACCACCGCATCACCGGCCTGTACGTGGCCCCGCCGATCGTCCTCGCCCTCGCCAAGCACCCGGCCGTCGCCCAGTACGACCTGTCGTCCCTGCGCTACGTCGTCAGCGCGGCCGCCCCGCTGGACGCCGACCTCGCCGAGGCCTGCGGGAAACGCCTGAACCTGCCGCCCGTCGGCCAGGCCTACGGCATGACGGAACTGTCCCCGGGCACCCATGTCGTCCCCCTGGACGCCCTGCGCGAAGCCCCCGCCGGCAGCGTCGGCAGACTCATCGCCGGCACCCAGATGCGGATCGTCGCCCTCGACGACCCCGGCCGGGACCTCGACGTCGGCGAGGCGGGCGAGATCCTGATCCGCGGCCCGCAGGTCATGAAGGGCTACCTCGGCCGCCCCGACGCCACCGCCGAGATGATCGACGCGGACGGCTGGCTGCACACCGGCGACGTCGGACGGGTCGACGGCGACGGCTGGCTGTTCGTCGTCGACCGCGTCAAGGAACTCATCAAGTACAAGGGCTTCCAGGTCGCCCCGGCCGAGCTGGAGGCCCTGCTGCTCACCCACCCCGGCATAGCGGACGCGGCCGTCGTCGGCGGCTACGACGACGACCGCAACGAGGTCCCCCACGCACACGTGGTGCGCCGGCCCACCGCGCCCGCCCTGTCCGAAGGAGAGGTCGCCATGTTCGTCGCCGAACGCGTCGCCCCCTACAAACGCGTCCGCAAGGTCACCTTCGTCGACGCGGTCCCGCGCGCCGCCTCCGGCAAGATCCTGCGCCGTCTGCTCAGGGAGCGCACATGACGCCGGCGAGGACGCCCCTGCTGGGACGCAGCCGCGAGCGGGGCGTCGAGACCCTCAGCCTCGACTCGCCCGCCACCCGCAACGCCCTGTCCTCGGCGCTCGTCGGACAGCTCGCCGAGGCGCTCGCCGACTGCGCCGAGGACGCCGACGTGCGCGCCGTCGTCCTCACCCACACCGGCGGCGCCTTCTGCGCGGGCGCCGACCTGCGCGACCCGCCCGACCCCGACGCGTTCGTAACCCTGCTGCGGCAGATCGTCGAGCTGCCCCGGCCGGTCGTCGCCCGCGTCGCCGGCCACGTCCGCGCCGGCGGGCTGGGGCTGCTGGCCGCCTGCGACGTCACGGCCGCCGCCGACGGTTCCACCTTCGCCTTCACCGAGGTGCGCATCGGGGTGGCGCCCGCCGTGATCTCGCTTGCGCTGCTCCCGCGCACCGACCCGCGCGCCCTCACCCGCTACTACCTCACCGGCGAACGCTTCGACGCCGCCGAGGCGGCCCGGATCGGTCTGCTGACCGCGTACGGCGACGACGTCGACGCCGTGCTCGCACCCGTCCTGGACGGACTGCGCAGATCCTCCCCCCAGGGGCTGGCGGAGACGAAACGGCTGCTCACGGCTAGGGTGCTGGAGACATTCGACCGGGACGCCGCCCACCTCACCGCGCTCTCGGCCCGGCTGTTCTCCACCGCGCAGGCCCGCGAGGGGATGACGGCCTTCCTCGAACGACGGGAGCCCGCATGGGTGCTGTGAGCGCAGTCGACCGCGACCGCCTCCCCAAGCAGGACCGCAGCCGGGCCACCCGGCAGCGCCTCCTGGAAGCCGCCGTGGCCTGTCTCGCCGAACACGGCTGGGCGGGCTCCACCGTCTCCGTCGTCGCCGAACGCGCCGGAGTCTCCCGCGGCGCCGCCCAGCACCACTTCCCCACCCGCGAGGACCTGTTCACCGCGGCCGTCGAGTACGTCGCCGAGGAACGCTCCCGCGCGCTGCGCGCCCTGTTCCCCCAGACCGCGGCCGGCGACGCGGCGGCCGACCGCACCGCGGTCGTCGCCGCCCTCGTGGACCTGTACACCGGGCCGCTGTTCCGAGCCGCCCTGCACCTGTGGGTCGCCGCCTCCGACGAGGAGCAGTTGCGCCCCCGGGTGACGGAACTGGAGGCCCGCGTCGGCCGCGAGACCCACCGGATCGCGGTGGAGCTGCTGGGCGCCGACGAGTCCGTGCCCGGGGTCCGCGAGCGCGTCCAGGGCCTGCTCGACATGGCCCGCGGCCTGGGCCTCGCCAACCTCCTCACCGACGACCGGGCCCGCCGCGAACGCGTGGTGGCGCAGTGGGCGGGGCTGCTGGACGGCAAGCTGCGCTGAGGGCGTCGTCGGAGCCGGGGGCTACGGTCGCGGCATGGGTGACACGTTCCAGACCGTGGTCGACCGCGACGCGACCCCCGAGGACGCGCCGCGCCTGGCGGGGGCGGTGGTGGACCTGCTCGTCGCCGAGGGCATCGTGCTGGCCCGGGCGGAACCCGGCTGGGCCTTGGGGGACGACCCGGCCCATCCGCCCGGCCCGCACTGGCACAAGGCGGTGGCCGACGCCCGCGGGGGCTCGCCGGAGGGCGTCGCCGTGTACACACGGCACCGCGTCTTCTACAGCAGCTTCGACGACCGCTGGACGGCGGCGGTGTCCTGCCCGCGCTGCCGGACGGGCCTGCGTGACACGGCGCCGTTCTCCGACCCGATCGACCGCTGGTACCGGACCGGCGAGGCCGACGTCGAGTGCCCCGCCTGCGCCGCGACCGTCCCGCTGGAGGCCTGGAACTGGACCGAGGACCACCTGGCCTTCGTCCACCTGGGCTTAGTGTTCTGGAACTGGCCCCGGCTCGCCGACGAGTTCCGCGCCCGCCTGGTCCGGCTCCTGGGCGGACACCGCACGGCGTACCTGCCGGGCAAGGTCTGAGCCGTCCGGGCAACCGCGTCTCGTCCGCCCGAGCCGCTCGGAGGTGAACCCGGCGCGCCCGAGCCGTTCAGGGGCTGAGCCGCTCCACCCGCCAGCTCCCGTCCGGCTCCGCCACGTACCGCAGCCGGTCGTGCAGCCGGTTCAGACGGCCCTGCCAGAACTCCACCGACTGCGGCGCCACCCGGAAACCGCCCCAGTGCGGCGGCACCGGGACCTGTTCGCCCTCCGGATAGCGCGCCGCCAGTTCGGCGTACGAGGCGTCCAGGTCGGCGCGCGTGGCGATCACCGAGGACTGGGCGCTGGCCCACGCCCCGAGCTGAGAGCCGTGCGGCCGGGTGCGGAAGTAGGCGGCCGTCTCGTCGCGTCCGGTGCGCCGGGCCACGCCCCGCACGATCACCTGCCGGGCCATCGGATGCCACGGGAAGAGCAGCGAGACGTACGGGTTCTCGGCGAGGTCGCGCGCCTTGCGGGAGTCGTAGTTGGTGTAGAAGACGAACCCCTGCTCGTCGAAGTGCTTCAGCAGCACCGTGCGCGAGCCGGGCCGGCCCTCGGCGTCCGCGGTGGCGACGACCATGGCGTTCGGCTCGAAGAGATGGGCCTCGACGGCCGCGTCCTCGAACCAGCGGGCGAACTGCTCCACGGGCGTGGCCGCCAGATCGACCTCGGAGAGCCCCTCGGCCCGGTACTGCTTGCGCATGGCGGCGGGGTCGGGAAAGGACCCGGGGGAGACGGCGTCTGCGTCGGTCACCCGGCCATCTTGCCGCATGGCCCACCGACGCGGATCACCCGCCGGCCACGGCCCATCGGGGTGGCACTCAGTGCCGCAACCACTCCCCAAACGTGGCACTCGGGGATATGGTGCAGATGCCGTCCCCGGCGGGTGACCGCCCGCACCACGGGGCATCAGTGGGATGACCGCCCAGGACCGCGAGTCCGCCCGAGGACCGTGGAACCGCCGGCGCCGTCCGTCCCGCATCCGCTGTCCCCCACCCGTCCCGTCGTCCACATCACGAGGAGCCGCCCGATGTCCGACTTCGTACCCGGACTCGAAGGAGTCGTCGCGTTCGAGACGGAGATCGCCGAACCGGACAAGGAGGGCGGCGCCCTGCGATACCGGGGCGTCGACATCGAGGACCTGGTCGGCCACGTCTCCTTCGGCAACGTCTGGGGCCTGCTCGTCGACGGCGCCTTCAACCCCGGCCTGCCGCCCGCCGAGCCGTTCCCCATCCCCGTCCACTCCGGGGACGTCCGCGTCGACGTGCAGTCCGCGCTCGCCATGCTCGCGCCCGTCTGGGGCCTCAAGCCCCTCCTCGACATCGATGCCGAGCAGGCCCGCGCCGACCTCGCCCGCGCCGCCGTCATGGCCCTGTCCTACGTCGCCCAGTCGGCGCGCGGCCAGGGCACCCCGATGGTCCCGCAGCGGGAGATCGACAAGGCCCGCTCCGTCGTCGAGCGGTTCATGATCCGCTGGCGCGGCGAGCCGGACCCCAAGCACGTCAAGGCGGTCGACGCCTACTGGACGTCCGCCGCCGAGCACGGCATGAACGCCTCCACGTTCACCGCGCGGGTCATCGCCTCCACCGGCGCGGACGTCGCCGCCGCCCTCTCCGGAGCCGTGGGCGCCATGTCGGGCCCGCTGCACGGCGGCGCCCCGTCCCGCGTCCTCGGCATGATCGAGGAGATCGAGCGGACCGGCGACGCGGACGCCTACGTCCGGCAGGCCCTCGACAAGGGCGAGCGCCTCATGGGCTTCGGTCACCGCGTCTACCGCGCCGAGGACCCCCGCGCGCGGGTGCTGCGCCGCACCGCCCGCGAGCTGGGAGCCCCCCGCTTCGAGGTGGCCGAGGCCCTGGAGAAGGCGGCCCTCGCCGAACTCCACGCCCGCCGCCCGGACCGGGTCCTGGCGACCAACGTCGAGTTCTGGGCGGCCATCGTGCTGGACTTCGCCGAGGTCCCCGCCCACATGTTCACCTCGATGTTCACCTGCGCCCGCACGGCCGGCTGGTCGGCGCACATCCTGGAGCAGAAGCGCACCGGCCGCCTGGTCCGCCCGTCGGCCCGCTACGTCGGCCCCGGCTCCCGAGACCCGCGCGCCATCGAGGGTTACGACGACATCGCCGACTGAGCGCAGACCCGGCACGCGGGGCGCCTGCCCGGCACGCCGAGCGCGAGCCCGTCACGCGGGGCTGAGGAGCCCCGCGTGATGCCGCTCGGCCACCAGCGGGTGGGCGCGCAGCTTGCCCTTCAGCTCGTTGAAGCCGTACTCGGCGAAGAGCGGGTTGGCCGGGTCGTCGGTCACGCCCGGCGCGGCGGAGGCGTGCGGGAAGGGCAGCGGCTCCACGCGCGCGTCCAGGCGGGGGTTGTAGAAGAAGGGCACGGAGAACCGCTCCACGGCGCTCGGCGGTGACACCACCCGGTGGTTGGTGGCGACGAGGTACCCGTCGGTGGCCACCTCCAGCAGCTCGCCGAGGTTGACCACGAACGCGCCCGGCAGCGGCGGGACGTCGTGGAACGCGCCGTCCTCCCGCTGCACCTGGAGCCCGCCCACCTCGTCCTGGAGCAGCAGCGTCAGGAAGCCGTAGTCCTTGTGGGCCCCCACGCCCTGGCCGGCGCCGTCCCCGGCGCTGCCCGGATACCGCACGAGCTTGAGATGCGGATGCGCCCGCTCCCCGAACACCGGGTCGTAGAAGTCGGCCGGCGCCCCGATCGCGGTGAGCAGCTCGTGCAGCAGCTTCTCGGCGACGGCGCTCAGCCGGTCGATCCAGTCGAGCGCGGCCGTGCGCAGCTCGGGCAGCCCGGCGGGCCACTGGTTGGGGCCCTGGAGCCACCAGTAGGCGGGCTCGTCCGGTCCCGGCGCCCGCGCGGGCCGTTCGGCCCCGATGTCGAGCTGGTCGCGCCAGTCCTGCCGGCCGCCGGTCCGCTCGTCGCCGGTGCGGGTGTAGCCGCGGAAGTGCGGCGAGTTCACGTTGTCGATGGCGAGCCGCCGGTCCTCGGGCAGCGCGAAGAAGGCCCGCATCGCGGACAGCAGCGCCTGCGTCTCCGGCTCGCCGACCCCGTGTCCGACCAGCTGGAAGAACCCCACGTCGTGGGCTGCGCCGTGCAGCTGGGCGTGGAGCAGCCTCCGTGCCTGCGGGCCGCGGTCGGCGGCGGAGAGATCGATGATCGGCAGCTGCCGGTAGGACGGGTTCGTCGCGAGGGGTGTCACGTTCGTCATGGTGCGTCCGTGGGTTACGGGGGCCCGTGGCCGGCGTCGGGTGGGACGGCGCACGGGTGCCAGGTGGGCGGAGGGAGGAGGGGCGCGTGAACGCGGGCGGCGGGGGAACCGCGGGGGCCGGAGGCTCAGACGGAGCGTCGACAGCCCATGCTCGTGACGCGGACGTAGTCCACGTGGCGGCGTCGAACGAGCGAAAGCATGCGGTCAGAGTACTGCCTGGCGAAAGATCCGTACGTGGCGCGGATCACGTCCCGTGGAACCTGCGCGAAGGTCCCGTGGACGCAGACGACCCGCGAGTCTGGTCCTCGCTCAGGAGGGCCGGCCGGACGTACCGGCGACTCGCGGGTCGGGTGACTGCGTTGAATTGGCCGGTTGCGCGCTGCTCACACGCGCCGGTCCGGCACCGCACTCAGTGGGCGACGGGCCGCTAGCCCGCAGCCACCTCCGACGTCCGGTGTGCATACATGCTTCGGACCACCTCCTTTCCTTCGGTACGAACACCTTAGGAACCCGTCCCCGGTCGCTCAAGTGTTTTTTCCACAGGCCTCGACGACCCCGGCGGGCCGGTGCGGGACGTGCCCTCGCGCGCGGCTTGACGCGCGGGTGCGGGCGGGGTTCGCTGGAACTGTGAACGATCTTCGGTCCCGCCCGCGGCCGTCGTCGCGGACGGGCGCGGGGCCCCGGCGGCGCGAGCGGCGGGACGGCGGTACGGGCGGCCCTGCGGCTCCTGTCCCGCCGGGATCGAGGCGCGGCACAACGATTCCCCTGCAATCTTGCGGGAACCATATGTGGGCTGCGTCACGTTCGAGTTGAATGAGGGCAAGTGAGCGAACCTGCAGGGGGTCCAGGTGAGTGCTTCCCGGCGTAGTGGGACCACCGACGAACTCGGGCCGGACGAGCCCGAGCGGCCCGGGCGGTCGGGCGGTGACGGCCCGAAGACCCCGGGCGGCGCACAGCCCGTCGTCGGCCCGGACGGCGCCGACCTGCTCGCCGCGCTGCTGGACGGCATGGACGCGGCGCTGTGCGCCTTCGACGGCGACGGAGTCGTCACGCACTGGAACCGCGAGGCCGAGCGCATCCTCGGCTGGAGCGCCGAAGAGGCCGTCGGCCGGCGCGGCTTCGCCGGCTGGGCCGTGCGCGAGGCCGACGCGGAGGACATCGAGGGGCGGCTGATGGCCGCCATGCACGCCCCCGGCCGCCAGGTGAACGAGTTCGCGCTGCTGACCAAGGACGGCGGACGGGTGCTCGTGCGCACCCAGTCGGCCGCCGTGCCCGGTCCGGACGGCAAGCCCGCCGGGCTGTACTGCGCCTTCAGCGAGGTGCACGCCCAGATCGACCTGGAGCGTTCCATCGCCCTCAGCGAGGCCCTGTTCGACGACGCCTCCTGGGGCGTGGTCCTGGTCGACGCCGACCTGCGTCCCGCGGTCGTCAACGCGCACGCCGCCCGCGCGCTCGGCACCGGCCGCACGGCCGTCCTGGGCCGCCCGCTGGGCGAGCTGCTCACCCGGGGCGCGGAGGAGCTGGAGAACGCGCTGACGCACGTCCTCGCCGAGGGCGCCCCGCCGGCTCCCGCCGAGCTGTGGGTGGGGGTGCGCACCCCGGACGGCGAGAAGCGGCGCTGCTGGCGCAGCGGCTTCCTGCGCCTGGCCTCGCCGCTCGCGGAAGAGCCGGTGCCGCTCGGGGTCGGCTGGATCTTCCAGGACGTCACGGAGGCCAAGCAGGGCGAACAGGAGGCCTCGCTGCTGCGGTTCCGCGCCAACCAGCTGCACCGGGCGGCCCGGGCGGCCGCCGAGTGCGAGGACCCGGTGGAGGCGGCCACGGTCCATCTCGACTTCGCGCTCGCCGGTTTCGCCGACCACGCCCTGGTCGACCGGGTGATGGGCGACCCGGACGGGCCGGGCCCGCTGCGGCTGATGCGGGTCGTGGCCACCCCCTCGGGCGGGCCCGGGCCGAGCACGCTCGCCGGGCACGCGGGGCTGCCGGTCCGCTATGCCGAGGGGCACCCGGCGCTGCAGTGCGTCCTGCGGGCGGGTTCCGTGCGGGCCGGTTCCGGCTCGGTGCCGGCCGACGAGGCGCGGGAGTGGGCCCGGGCGCGGCAGTGGCCGCAAGACACCGTGCAGGCGCTGTGCGCGGTGCTGCGCAGCCGTGGCCGCACCCTGGGGGTGGTGACGTTCCTGCGCGGGGGCGGCCGCACCGCGTTCGAGCGCTCCGACGCGAACTACGCCGAGGACGTCGCCGTGCGCATCGCCTCGGCGCTGGATCTGGCGGACCTGACGGCCGCCGCGGACGCGGCCGGGCCGGGCGAGAGCTGATTCACGCGCGGGGGACCGCCCGGACCGCGCGGACCGCCCGGTGCCGGCTCAGTGCCGGTAGAAGATGCGGTCCCGGTACTCGTCCATGATGCGGCCGTTCCAGTCGTGGCCGCCGTCGACGTTGCCCGAGCGCAGCAGCGGGGGCTCGATCCCGCGCTCGGCGAGGGCGCCGGCCGCGGTGGCCATGACGGCCTGCAGGAGGGCCGAGGTCACGACCGTGGAGGCGGGGGCGAAGGGCGTGGGGACGGTGTCGAGGGTGAGTTCTGCGTCGCCGACCGCGATCTTCGAGTCGAGGACGACGTCGCAGTGGTCCTTGAGGAAGGTCCCGGTGACGTGCCGGGACGCCGTCTGCTCCGCGTACGCCACCGAGGTCACGCCGATGACCTTCACGCCCAGGGCGCGGGCGGTCAGGGCCATTTCGACGGGCAGGGCGTTGCGGCCGGAGAGCGACACGACGACGAGGGCGTCGCCCGCGCGCAGCGGCGAGGTGTCGAGGACGGCGCTCGCCAGGCCGTCGACGCGTTCGAGGGCCGAGCCGAGGGTGGCGGGGACGACGTCGACGCCGACGACGCCGGGCACGGCGAGCAGGTTCATCAGGGCGAGGCCGCCCGCCCGGTACACGACGTCCTGCGCGGCGAGCGAGGAGTGGC
Organism: Streptomyces sp. NPDC058291; assembly: GCF_042880855.1. NCBI lineage: Bacteria > Bacillati > Actinomycetota > Actinomycetes > Kitasatosporales > Streptomycetaceae > Streptomyces > Streptomyces sp. NPDC058291. Next base: position 88,548 of record NZ_JBHVYK010000014.1, on the reverse strand, counting down.
CGGCGCCGAAGGCGAAGAGGCGGCCGCCCGCGGCCACGGTGTCGGCGAGGAGCGCGCCGGCGGCGTCGACGGCCGCGGCCTCCTCGTCGCGGACCCGTTGCAGCAGGGCGACGGCGGCGTCGAAGAACTGGGCGGCGAGCTTGCGGTCGCTCATCCGAGGGGCCCCTTTGCCGGGTCGGTGTCCGTGTCGCGGATCACCGTGCGGTCTGGACCAGTGCGCTGTCAACACGGCCGGTACGGGGGGACGGCGCGGGCGCGGGGCCGCTCGGGGGGCGGCCGCCGGCGCCCGGACGCGACCTTCGCCTTTCGCGGGCGAGGCACGCTTGTCAGTGGTATCCGGCAGAATTGGGTGCAGGGCCAGCGCACGCGCCGTAGAGCGGTCGAGCTTTCGGCAGAGCTAATCGAGGGGCACGAATGTCCGGACTGATCGACACCACGGAGATGTATCTCCGCACCATCCTCGAGCTGGAGGAGGAAGGTGTGGTCCCCATGCGTGCCCGGATCGCCGAGCGGCTCGACCAGAGCGGCCCGACGGTGAGCCAGACGGTGGCGCGCATGGAGCGTGACGGACTGGTCGCGGTGGCCAGCGACCGCCATCTGGAGCTCACCGACGAGGGCCGCCGGCTGGCCACGCGCGTGATGCGCAAGCACCGCCTCGCCGAGTGTCTGCTCGTCGACGTGATCGGCCTGGAGTGGGAGCAGGTGCACGCGGAGGCGTGCCGCTGGGAGCACGTGATGAGCGAGGCCGTCGAGCGGCGGGTGCTGGAGCTGCTGCGGCACCCCACCGAGTCGCCGTACGGCAACCCCATCCCGGGCCTGGAGGAGCTGGGCGAGAAGGACGGGGCGAACCCCTTCCTGGACGAGGGCATGGTCTCGCTGGCCGATCTCGACCCGGGCGTGGAGGGCAAGACGGTCGTCGTGCGCCGGATCGGCGAGCCGATCCAGACGGACGCGCAGCTGATGTACACGCTGCGCCGCGCGGGAGTGCAGCCCGGCTCGGTGGTGAGCGTGACGGAGTCCCCGGGCGGCGTGCTGGTGGGAAGCGGCGGTGAGGCCGCGGAGCTGGAGTCGGACGTGGCCTCGCACGTGTTCGTCGCGAAGCGGTAGGCGGCGTCGCGGAAGCGTCCGGCGGGGCGTCCGGCGGGCCTCCAGGGCGCGCGGGAGGCGTTCCGCGGGACGCCGCACGGGCTGAGCGTCGTGCAACGCCCGGGACCGGCGGGGAAGTTGTGGTGCTGCGTCGATCTCGTCGAATCGGGGATCCGCTGTGTCGAATCGCAGCGCCGCGGCGCTTCCCGTGCCAGGCTGTCGCGTGAGGCACAGGACCTGAGGGGGCGGGGACGATGCGCCGCGGAGCAGCGGAGGGCCCCGGCGCCGTGCGGCGCCGGGGCCTGTCCTCCCCTGTGCTGACCCGGAGCCCCGAGCTCCCAGGGTCATTCCCCTCGGACCGTTTTCCCCGAGCGGTCCGCCTCCCGCTGAAGATCTCCCCTCGGCAGCGGGGATCATTCCTTGAGAGGGGTCACTCGAACGAGGGGTGTTGTGCGCAGAGAGTGCAATTCTCGAAAGAGCATTCGATAGCCTGCGGGTGATCGAAGGCGGTACGAAGGCATCGGCAGCGCAGCGGTACGACGGCTAGGGGGGTGCCAGGACCTATGGCGCGACGCATCGACGTGACCGGGGCGGGCGGCGTACGTCTGGCGGCCTGGGAGTTCGGGGACCCGCCCAAAGGGATCCCGGCGCAGTCCTCCGGAGGCCGCCGGCGTCCCGCGGAGCCCGAGCGGACCTCCGGGGTCCTGTTACTGCACGGCCTGATGGGCCGTGCCTCGCACTGGGCGTCCACCGCCCGCTGGCTCTCCGAGCGGCACCGAGCGGTCGCCCTCGACCAGCGCGGCCACGGGCAGAGCGAGAAGCCGCCGCAGGCCGCGTTCACCCGCGAGGCCTACGTCGAGGACGCGGAGGCCGCCCTCGAACAGCTCGGCCTCGCCCCGGCCGTCCTCATCGGACACGCCATGGGAGCGCTCACCGCGTGGCAGCTCGCCGCCAAACGGCCCGACCTGGTGCGCGGCCTGGTCGTCTGCGACATGCGGGCCTCCGCGCTCGGAGCGGCCTCGCAGCGCGAGTGGGCCGACTGGTTCACCTCCTGGCCCCTCCCCTTCGCCACCCTCGCCGACGTCCGCAAGTGGTTCGGCGAGGACGACCCCTGGGTGGAGCGCCCGAACCCCTCCCGGGGCGAGTTCTACGCCGAGGCGATGCAGGAGTCGCCCGACGGCTGGCGTCCCGTCTTCGAGCCCGAACAGATGCTCAAGTCCCGCGAGACCTGGGTCTACGACGCGCACTGGGAGGAGCTGACCCAGGTCCAGTGCCCGGCCCTGGTCGTGCGCGGTCTGGACGGCGAGCTGGGCCGCGCCGAGGCCCAGGAGATGGTCCGGGTCCTGCCGCGCGGCGCGTACGCCGAGGTCGCCGACGCCGGGCACCTCGTCCACTACGACCAGCCGGAGGGATGGCGCACGGCGATCGAGCCCTTCCTCGACGCGGTGCTCAGCCCCGACGCCCTCTGAGCTGGGCGGCCCGGGCCGTCAGCCCTTGCTCACGGCCGCCAGGATCTCCGGCAGGCGCGTCGCGGTGCGCGGCGCGGCCAGCCGCAGCCCCAGCAGCGTGATGCCCGCGCCGTGCACCGCGCCTCCCGGCAGCAGCGGCCCGGGCCGTCAGCCCTTGCTCACGGCCGCCAGGATCTCCGGCAGGCGCGTCGCCGTGCGCGGCGCGGCCAGCCGCAGCCCCAGCAGCGTGATGCCCGCGCCGTACACCGCGCCTCCCGGCAGCAGCGTCCATGTCCACGCGTCCCCGCCCTCGCTGACGTTGAGCCAGATGGTGACCGCGATGACGGGCGCGCACAGCAGCGCGGCCGAGACCATCCCGCCGAACACCGCGATCCAGGCGAGACCGGCCTGCCCGGGGGCGACGTTCTTGTAGCCCTCCTGCGGGATCGAGTAGGGGAAGCGCGCCGAGGTCCACGCCCCCGTCGCCAGCATCGCGCCGAGCAGCGCGAGGGACAGCCCCAGCACCTCGGGCAGTCTCGCCCAGTCGCCGAGCAGCGCCGTCGTCAGCACGGTCACCAGCGTCGCGTACGGCAAGGTGATCAGCAGCAGGGCCAGCGCCCGCGCCCGCAGCTCGTCGTAAGCGTCCCGGGTCGAGGAGATCGTCAGGGCGACCATCCAGAACGCGGAGGTGTCCTGCCCGAACTGGTTGTACATCTGGATGCCGAGCATCCCGGCGGCGAAGCAGGCGAAGTAGATCGAGCCGGTGCCCTGCACGGCGTTGAAGACCGGCACGATCAGGCCGATGGCCAGCGACGTCACCCAGGCCGCCTTGGTCTTCGGATCACGCCAGACATAGCGCAGGCTGCGTTCCATCACGGCGCCGGTGCGCCCGCCCGGCAGCAGCCGCGCCCATCCCGCCCGGCCCCGCCGCTCCCGCGCGGCCGGCTCCCCGGCCTGCAGGGTCGAACCGTCGGGCGAGGTCATCAGCCGCGTCATGCTCCGCGCCCACGCCGCCACCAGCAGGGCGAGCGCCCCGGCGCTGACGGCGAGCTGCAGCGCCGCGACGCCGTAGTCCCCCGCGCTCACCGAGTCCACCGCGCCGACCGCGGACGCGGGCGGCAGCCACCGCAGCACGGCCCCCGGCGTGTCGAGTTCCCCCAGGCCGGACGTGCCGAGCCGTTGCACCCCGAAGTTGACGACCTGCACCCCGACCGCGATGACCAGTCCGCTCAGCACCGCCAGATCGCGCCCCTTGCGGCTGGTCAGCAACCGGGTGTTGGCGGCGGCCACGGCGCGGGCCAGCGCCACGCACACCAGCAGCCCGAGCACCACGGCGAGCACCCCCACCGCCCACGCCGCCGCCCCGTGCGCCACCGACACCACCGAGCCCGCCAGCATCAGCAGCGTGAGCAGCGGCCCGATGCCCACCAGCGAGGCCGCCAGCAGCGCCCGCACCAGCGGCAGCGGACGCAGCGGCAGCATCACCAGCCGGGTCGGGTCCAGCGTCTCGTCCCCGCCGGGGAAGAACAGCGGCATCACCGCCCAGCCCAGGCCGAACACCGCGACGAGCAGCACCACCAGCGACACGGCGTGCGCGTGCCCGCGCAGGGCGATCAGCCCGAGCAGCAGCAGCGCGGCGAACAGCAGGGTGAGGACGGCGGAGGCGACGTACGCGGCCCGCCGCCCGCTCGACTGCCGCAGCCCGTTGCGCAACAGCGACAGCTTCAGCCGGACGACGGTGGCGACGAGGCCCGGCGCGGGGTCGGCCGAGGCGCCGGCCGGCGCGGTGGCGGGGGCGCTCACCGGCCCGCCCCGCCGCCCAGCCAGTCGAGGTCGGAGCCGGTGTCCCGGCCCTGCGCCCCGACGAGTTCGAGGAACGCCCGCTGCAGCGAGGGCGCCGACCCCCGCACCTCCTCCAGCGTGCCGTGCGCCCGGATCCGCCCCGCAACCATCACCGCCACCCAGTCGCACAGCGACTCGACGAGCTCCATGACGTGGGAGGAGAAGACGACCGTCGCCCCGGACGCCGTGTACCGCTCCAGCACGCCCCGGATGATCTGCGCGGACACCGGATCGACGCCTTCGAACGGCTCGTCGAGGAAGAGCACTTCGGGGTTGTGCAGCAGCGCGGCCGCGAGCCCGATCTTCTTGCGCATGCCGGTCGAGTAGTCGACGACGAGCTTGTGCTGGGCGCCGGCCAGGTCGAGGACGTCGAGCAGCTGCGTGGCCCGCTTGTCCACCTCGGCGCCGGGCAGCCTCCGCAACCGACCGCTGTAGGACAGCAGTTCGCGCCCGGAGAGCCGCTCGAACAGCCGCAGCCCCTCCGGGAGGACCCCGATCCGTGCCTTCACCTCGACGGGATCCCGCCACACGTCGTGTCCGACCACCTCGACGGACCCCTGATCGGGCCGCAGTAGCCCGGTCACCATCGACAGGGTGGTGGTCTTGCCGGCCCCGTTCGGCCCGACCAGCCCGATGAACTTCCCCGAGGGCAGATCGAGATCGATCCCGGCGACGGCGACCTGCTGACCGAACCGTTTCCAGAGGTTGCGCACGCGTACGGACGTCATGCACGCACCCTACGGTGAGGGAATCCGCCGGACGGGGTGCGGGTTGGACTCGACGCCGTTAACGATCCCGTCCGCAGGCGTAGGCGAGCGGCGAGATCAACTCCTCCGCGTCCGGAAGCCACCGGTTCGCGGCAGTGGGCCGGCAGGCCCACTGCACGGCTCCCCGGGACCCGAACCGGGTCGGCGGCGCGGCCACGTAGGTGCCCTCGCCGAGCGTCACCAGGTCGAGCGCCCCCAGCGACCAGCCCAACTTGCGCACCAGGTCCGGCACCTTCGCCGACGCGCCCGGCAGCACGAAGAACTGCATCCGCCGGTCCGGCGTCAACGTGACGGGTCCGAGGGTCAGTTCCATCCGCTCCATCCGGGCCAGGGCGAGGAATCCGGCCGTCTCCGGCACGGAGATCGCGTCGAACGTGCGCCCGGTCGGCAGCAGGATCGAGGCGGTCGGCTGCTTCTGCCACATCCGGCGGGCGACCGTCGCACTGCCGGTGGCCTGCGTGGCCCAGTCCGGCCGGGCGGGATGCGCTCCCGGGGCCGCGCAGGCGCCGTCCCCGCAGGAACAGTGCTGCACGCCGTCGACGGGTTCCAGCCAGGTGCCCGGGAACACGTCCCAGTGGCGTTCCTCGGCGTAGCGAACAGCGGTCTCGAGCAGCGATTCCCCGCGCTGCTTCGGGATTTGAGCGGCTTCGGCGCCCGCGATGGTCTCTTCCACGATGAACACAACTCTAGCGGTCACCAGGGGTTACGCCCGCCCTGATGCGCGGGGGAGGAGCATCGATTCGGCGTCCGGGGCGCATGGGTGCATGGGCGGGGGCGCGCGGGAGGAACGGGCGCGGGAGCGGGTAACCAGGTAACGGGGGCGGGCTTCCGTCGGTAACCCGGCAATTCTTCGTATTGCTCGGCAATCAACAGCAATCCTCACATGCCTCGCATTTTCGGCCGTTCCGTGGGGCATTGATCTGCTCGGCCGGAACTTTTCGGTGGAAGACACTCAACTCGGTGGGTGGGCGGGCAGCCGCCGCCCCGGTCACCGCAGCCACAGGGGGTAGTGCCCATGGCCGCAAGGCCGCTAGTCGCGCGGCAGCCGAACGAACGGCTGCAGGCGCTCATCCAGGAGGCGGGGTGCTCGAACGCCGGGCTGGCCCGCCGCGTCAACATGTGCGGCGCCGAGCACGGTCTCGACCTGCGCTACGACAAGACGTCCGTGGCCCGTTGGCTGCGCGGACAGCAGCCGCGGGGACGCGCTCCGGCGATCATCGCGGAGGCGCTGGGCCGCAAGCTCGGCCGGACGGTCACGATCGACGAGATCGGCATGGCCAACGGCAAGAACCTCGCGTCCGGCGTGGGTCTCCAGTTCTCGCCGACGGTGCTGGGGGCCATCGAGCAGGTCTGCGAGCTGTGGCGCAGCGACGTGGGCCGGCGCGACTTCCTGTCCGGCTCGTCCGTGGCCGCCTCGGCGCTGGTCGAACCGAGCCGCGACTGGCTGATCTCCTCGCCCGACGCGCAGGTGGCGCGATCGGCGGGCCCCCGGGTGGGCTCGTCCGACGTGGCGGCCGTCCAGGCGATGACGCAGGCGCTGGTCGATCTGGACCACCAGTACGGCAGCGGGCATGTGCGCCCGGTCGTCGTGCACTACCTCAACAGCGTCGTCTCGGGCCTGCTGGCCGGCTCCTACCGGGAGGCGGTGGGCCGTGAACTCTTCGCGGCGGTGGCCCGTCTGACCGAACTCGCCGGGTACATGGCCGTCGACACCGGTCAACCGGGCCTCGCCCAGCGCTACTACATCCAGGCGCTGCGGCTGGCCCAGGCGGCCGGCGACCGCGGCTACGGGGGATACGTCCTGGCCGCGTCCATGAGCCACCTCGCCGCACAGCTCGGGAACCCGCGGGAGATCGCCCAGTTGGCGCGGGCCGCGCAGGAGGGCGCACGCGGGCAAGTGACCCCGCGCGCGGAGGCGATGTTCCTCGCGGCGGAGGCGCGCGGGCACGCCCTGATGGGCGACGTCCGGGGCGCGCAGGAGGCGTCCGGGCGGGCGGTGTCGGCACTGGAGGCGGCCGATCCGGCCTCCGGGGACGACCCGGCGTGGATCGCGCACTTCGACGGGGCCTATCTGGCCGACGAGTTGGCGCACTGCCACCGCGACCTGGGCCAGGCGGAGGCGGCGGCGCGCTGCGCCGAGCAGTCCCTGGCCGGGCATCCGCCGGGCCGTGCGCGCCGGCGCGCGATCGGGTATGTCCTGCTCGCCACCGCGCAGGTCCAGCAGCGTGAGATCGAGCAGGCCTGCAACACGGCGTGGAAGGCCGTGGAGTTGCTGGGGACGCTCCGCTCCAACCGGGGCGCGGAGTACCTGGAGGATCTTCAGCAACGGCTGGAGCCGTTCCGCGACGAGTCGGTGGTACGGGAGTTCGGGGCGCGGCTGGAGTTGCAGACCGCGGCGTGAACGGGCGGGGCGCCGCTGCGTGAACGTGCGGGGAACGGCGTCGGTCGGCAGGCGGGCGACGGACACCGCGCGCGGCGCTCCGGAGCTGTTGGGGACGTCACTGCCCGGCCCTGAATCGGGAGGTCACGAGCTGAGCTGCGTGGCACGGGGTTCCGGGGACCCGGTAGCGTGAGCCGACGATCCCGAAGGTCCCCCATTCGTAGGAGTCCCGGTGACGCAGAGTGGACAGGGCGAGGAGCCCTCGGCGCAGCCCGCGCGCGAAGGCATCGTGCTGCCCTCCGACGGCGGGGAACCCCTGCTGCCGGGAATGACGCCGAGCCTGCCGCGGCCCGGAGCCCGGCCGGGCCCGCAGCCGGGCGAGCAGCCCGGCGCGTACGGCGCTCAGCAGTACGGACAGCCGGACCCCGCACGCCAGGAGCACGGACAGCAGGGGTACGGGCAGCAGGACTACGGGCAGGGCCGGCAGGACTACGGGCAGCAGTACGGGCAACCGGCGTACGGGCACCCCGGACCGCAGCCGCAGCCGCAGCCCGGCCGGCAGGATCAGGGGCGTCAGGACCACGGGCAGCAGGCGCCGTCCGGCGGGCAGACCTGGGGTCAGCCCTGGGGCCCCGACCAGCAGACGCCCGCCCCACAACCGTCGGCCCAGGGCTGGCCGCTCCCCGTGGACCAGACGGATCCGGGGCGTCGGCAGGACGGGCCGCACCAGCAGGGCCACCAGGGGCACGGCGGACAGCAGGACCGGTGGAACGCCTCGCAGGACCCGTGGGACGGCGGCTCCCGGGCGGGCGCCGGTCCGCTCCCGCCGGAGGGCGCGCCGGCCCCGGGCGGCGCGACGTACGGCCAGGGCGCGCCCCTGCCGCCGGCCGTGCCCTCCCCGCCCCCGGCGGACGAGGGCGCGACGCAGTACCTGCCGCCGGTCCCGGCCGTCCCGGCCGACGAGGGCGCCACCCAGTACATACCGCCGGTCCCCGCCGACGAGGGTGCCACCCAGTACATACCGCCGGTCCCCGCCGACGAGGGTGCCACCCAGTACATACCGCCGGTCCCCGCCGACGAGGGCGCGACGCAGTACCTGCCGCCGGTCGCTCCGGGCGCTCTGCCGCCCGAGACCCCGGCCGAGTCGACCCACTATCTGGGCCGCGCCCCGGGGAACGCCCCGGGCCCCATGCCCGGCGCCGGCGCCTACCCCGGCGCACAGCCGGGCGCGCACCCCGACTCCCAGGCCACCCAGTACATTCCGCCCGTCCCGGGCCGGACGGGCGGGGACGGGCAGCCGCCCGCCGGGTTCGAGAACCTCTTCCGCGACGGCCCGGGCGACGACGGTCAGGCCGGGTCCACCCAGCAGCTTCCCCGGTTCAGCGAGCCGGACGTACCCCTGCACGGCGCCCGGCAGGGCTACGGCGCCGGTCCCGCCGCCCGTGCCCCGCAGCCCTCCTACACCCCGCCCGGCGACGCCGGGACGGGCGGGAGACGCGGGGCGCACGACGAGGACGGCCGTGGCCGCTCGCGCGTGCCGTTGTTCGTGGCCGTCGGCGTGGCGCTGGCCGTCGTCGGCATCGGCGCGGGCGCGATGCTCGCGGGCGGTGGCGGCGGTGACAAGGCCGGCGACGACAAGACCGTCGCCGCGTCGGTGCCCGCCTCCGGAGGGTCCGCGTCGACGTCCACCGACGTGACCCGGCAGCAGGCCGTCGAGCTGGACAAGCTGCTGGCCGACAGCGGCAGCAGCCGGGCCAGCGTGATCAGCGCGGTGGCCGACGTGAAGGCGTGCGGCAACCTCGCGCAGGCCGCCACGGATCTGCGGGACGCGGCGGAGCAGCGCAACGGCCTGGTCACGAAGCTGGCCGCGCTGAAGGTCGACCGGCTGCCGGACCACGCCGCGCTGACCACCGCCCTGACCAAGGCCTGGCAGGCGTCCGCGTCGGCCGACGACCACTACGCCGCGTGGGCCGATCAGGTCGGCGGCGACAGGAAGAAGAACTGCAAGAAGGGCTCGGCCCGCGCCACCGGCGAGGCCCAGGCCGGCAACCGGGCGAGCGGCACCGCCAGCGCCCAGAAGAGCCGGGCCGCGCAGCTGTGGAACGAGATCGCGAAGAAGTACGGGCTCACCCAGCGCGGCCCCACCCAGCTGTAGCCCCGGGGGCCCCGCCCAGGTGTAGTCCCGCGGGGGCCCACCCAGCTGTAGCCCCGGGGGCCCCGCCCAGGTGTAGTCCCGCGGGGGCCCCACCCAGGTGTAGTCCCGCGGGGGCCCCACCAGGTGTAGTCCCGCGGGGGGCCCACCCAGCTGTAGCCCCGCGGGGGGCCGGTCAGTCCACGTCCGCCTTCTGCAGGGTCTTCGTCACGTCGACGAAGCCCTTCTCGGCGGCCACCAGCCGGCCCTTCCGCACTTTCTGGAGCGTGACGTCGGCGTTGACCAGGCGGGGGAAGCCGATGGAGGCGAGCCGGTCGGAGAACTGCCAGCGGAGCGTCGGCGTGAGCCCGCCCGTGGTGATCCGCAGGCCGTCGTCCAGCGCGCCGCGCACGGTGTCGGCGGTCACGTCACCGCCGTCCAGCGACTCCACGGCCTGCCGGAACACGGTGTAGGCGATCCAGGTGGTCTGCACCCCGGTGTCGGTCGGGTCGATCCGGGTGTCGGAGAAGGCCGCCTCGCTGATCACCTTCTTCATCGGCGCCCAGGCGGGATCCCTCGCCTCGGGATACCAGCCGGTGACGTACGCCCCCTCGAAGGGCCCGGAGGCGGCGCCGGCCGCGTCGATCACCGTCTGGTCGACGCTGCCGAGGACGGTGGCCGTGCGCACCTCGGGGTGGTCCGCACGGGTGCGGCGGAAGGAGTCCATGAAGGTGCTGGTGCGGTCCCCGAGCGCGGTGACCACACAGCCCTTCCCCTTCCTTGCGCCCTTCCCGCCGGTCCCGCCGTTCGTGCCGGTTCCGCCGTCGCTCGCGTGCGCGAGCGCGGTCTCGGCCTGTTTCGCGTACTCGGCGGCGTCCTCCGGGGCCCGCTGGTCGTCGGCCTCGTCGTGGCCGCCCGCCGTCAGTCCGGCGTCGAGCATCGTGGGCAGGGCGTCGCCCGCGATGGTGTCGGGGCGGACCAGCGAGACCGGGCCGCAGTCGGCGGCCAGCTCCTTGCCGAGCCCGGCCAGCAGCGCGGGCTGACCGCCGTTGACCGGATAGGACAGCGGGCTGGTGAACTCGGCGTTCGTGACGCCGTAGCCGCCGATGTAGGGGATGCCGGCGCCTTCCAGGTGCGGGAAGAAGGCGTCGGAGTGCTGGCTGTAGGAGCCGACGACGGCGACCGCGTGCTCCTTGACGGCCTGCCGGGCGCACGTGGCCGCGGCCACCGTGTCGTTGTGGTCGTTGCAGGTCAGGACCTTGAGTCTGCGGCCGTTCAGGCCCCCGGCCGCGTTGATCCAGCGGGCGTAGGCGCGGGCGAAGGCGGGCATGCCGGGCTCGTTGGTCGCGGACGTCCCCTCGGGCGCCCACGTCATCACGACGATCGGGTCGTCCCCGGAGCCGCCCGTGGCGCCGGGGACGACCCCGCAGCCGACGGCGAGCGACGCACAGGCGGTCAGGGCGCCCGCCGTGAGGGCGGCCGCTCTGACGGACCCGGTGAAGCGGACGGACCCGGGGAGGAAGGTGCTTCGCGTGGACGTGCGTCGCCTGCCGGTCATGGACACGCACGATTCCGTCACATCACCAACCCCGGAGTGACCTCCGGTCGACGCACGGTGACGGGACGGTGAATTGCCGGGGTCCGTGAAGCCCGTGGGGTGAGGAAACGTACGATCGGTGACCGTGCAAGGTTCGGAGAACTCTTCCCGTCGCGGCCGTCGCTCGTTCACCATGGGCGGCATGCCACTCAACGACATGCCGTGGTGGCGCTGGCGCAGCAATGTGCGCTCCGCGCTGCACATGCTCTCCGATCCGGTGTTCCAGCAGAACGTCTGGCTGGCCGGCGTCGAGGGGTACGGGGACGTCACCGACGCCGTGTACCGCCTGGTCGAGGACACCTGGCTCGACAACTGGTCCGCCGAGAAGTACGTCGGGACGATCTTCCGCGACTCGCAGGAGGCCGCCCTCGTCGACACCGCCGTGCTGCGGGTGCTGCGGATCATGCACCAGGTCGGGCCGGACGCCCAGGTCTCCGCGTACGTCGACCACCAGGGGTGGCCGGACGCGGTGCGGGCGGCTCGGGACGCGCATGTGCGCATGGCGACGAGCGACGGCGACGACCCCGACGCACCGCCCCGGACCCTGGAGGTCCTGCGGATCATGACGCGGGCGGCGTAGGCGCGCCGGGCGCCGGGACCGGGATCAGAACCGGCACCGGACGTGCCGTTCCGTTCCGCCCTGCGGGACGATTGCCCACGGCGCTGGGCGGTATGCGACCCTGTCGGGCATGAACGCGCAGTCCGGCCGAGCCGCGGCGAACCCCGCCGACCAGTACGTCCTCACGCTCTCCTGCCCCGACAAGCAGGGCATCGTGCACGCCGTGTCGAGCTACCTCTTCATGACCGGCTGCAACATCGAGGACAGTCAGCAGTTCGGCGACCACGACACGGGCCTGTTCTTCCTGCGCGTCCACTTCTCGGCCGAGTCCCCGGTGACCGTGGACAAGCTGCGGGCGAGCTTCGCCGCGATCGGCGACTCGTTCCACATGGACTGGCAGATCAACCGGGCCGACGACAAGATGCGCATCGTCCTCATGGTCAGCAGGTTCGGGCACTGCCTGAACGACCTGCTGTTCCGCGCCAGCATCGGGGCGCTGCCGGTGGAGATCGCGGCCGTGGTGTCCAACCACACCGACTTCGCCGAGCTCGTGGGCTCGTACAACATTCCCTTCCACCACATTCCGGTGACGAAGGAGAACAAGGCGCAGGCCGAGGCCCGGCTGCTGGAGCTGGTCCGGGAGCAGGACGTCGAACTGGTCGTGCTGGCCCGCTACATGCAGGTCCTCTCCGACGACCTGTGCAAGCAGCTCAGCGGGCGGATCATCAACATCCACCACTCCTTCCTGCCGAGCTTCAAGGGCGCGAAGCCGTACCACCAGGCGCACGCGCGGGGTGTGAAGCTGATCGGCGCGACGGCGCACTATGTCACCGCCGACCTCGACGAGGGCCCGATCATCGAGCAGGAGGTCGAGCGGGTGGGGCACGGCGTCACGCCGGACCAGCTCGTCGCCATCGGGCGGGACGTGGAGTGCCAGGCGCTGGCCAGGGCCGTCAAGTGGCACGCGGAGCGCCGCATCCTGCTCAACGGCCGACGCACGGTCGTCTTCGCCTAGCGGCACTGCCAGGGCCCGGCCCCTTCTTCCCCGGAGGCCGGCCGCCCCTACATCCGGCTCAGGCTCGCCGCGGCGAACAGGACGTCCCGGATCGCCTCGCGGTCGCCGACCTGTCCCGCGGCCGCCTCCTCGGGGGGCACATGGCCCGCGGCGAGGCGGCAGAACTCGACGTCGTCCAGAGCCACATGGGCCACCTCGTGGTCGGCGGAGCCCACCGCGCCCGGCGAGTCCAGGGGGATCAGCCACTGGCCTCCGCCGGAGCCCTCGATCTCCAGCCGCACGCTGCGGCCGGGGCGGCCGGCGCTCACCAGATGGCGGGTGCGCTGCGGGGGTGTGGCGAGTCCCGCGCGGCGGCGGGCCGCGAGCGTCTCGGGCAGCATCCGGGCGGCCAGGTCGATCATGCCGTGCAGATGGCGCGGCGCGGGCGGCGCGTACGGGTAGTCGACCGCTTCGGCGATGTCCTCGGCGTGCACCCAGCATTCGAAGGCGCGGTCCAGCATGGCGTCCCGCAGGGGCAGTTCGAAGCCGCCGTAGGACACCGGCATGGCGCCGTGGCCCTCTCCGCCGGTGAACGACACCGTGCGCACCAGGGCGTGGCTCTGTTCGCGCCAGGGGCCGCGCACGGAACGGGTCGGCGGGAAGTGCGAGCCGGCCCAGAAGGCCTCGGTGCGGTGTGCCGGGGTGTCGGCCGGGCCGCCCGCCGCGCTCCCGCCCGCCGCGCTGTCACCCGCCTCGTCCGCCTTGAGCGTCCCTTCCGTGACCAGCGGGTCGTCGAGTCCCAGGGCCAGGGCGACCAGTCCGTCCACCGCGAGCAGGTGGGCGATGACCCCGGCGACCGTGGTCCGGCGGCTCGTGGCCTGCCGGCCGCGGTACCAGCGCAGCCGGACGGGGGCGTGCCACTCGGCGTCCCCGAAGTCCTGGAGCAGGGCGTCCAGTCGCGCGGTCTCGGCGTCGTAGGGCTGCGCCCAGGACGGCACCGGGATCCGGGGCGGACGGCGGGTCAGAGCGCCGTCGAGGACGCGGGTGCGCAGACCGGGGTCCAGGTCGAGGCTCTCCGGGCGCTGCAGCAGGCCGACCGCCTCGCGCAGCCGCCGTGCCTCGTCGGCGCAGGCGCCGCAGTCTCCGAGGTGCTCCTCGACGGCCGCCGTCTCCTCGGCGGAGCAGGCCGCCAGCGCCCAGGCGCCCAGCAGGGACTTGAGCACCGGGTGCGCCGGCACGGGTGGTTGCGGGACGGCCGGCTCCGGCGGCGCGGGCAGCGGCAGCCCGCCGTCCTCGACGGACGTGCGGGGCTGCGGGATGCGGGGCGGCCGCCCGGGGTCCGGGGCCGAGGGCGTGTCCCGGCCGCCGTCGCCGCCCCCGGCTCCGGGGTCGCCCGGTCCGTACGGCCCGCCGGACCCGCTCGTGTCGTTCGGCCCGTTCATTCCGGTGGGCACCCTGTCCTCGCCGTGCGCCTGTGTGTGTTCCCGCTCCTGACCCTGCGTCTGGTCCCGCCGGCCGCCGCCCGGCCGGCCGTCCCGTTCCCCGTCCTCCTCGCCTTCGCCGTCGTCGTACGAAGGCCAGGGGATCGCGTCGCTCACGCGGCACCCCCGTATCCGGGCGGGGCCCCGGGGGCCGCGGCGTCGTGGGCGGTGGACAGCAGCTGCAGGCCCAGGCGGAGCCGGCGGCGGGCCTCGTCCTCGGTGACGCCGAGGTCGGCCGCGGTCTGGCGGTAGTCGCGGCGCTGGAAGTAGGCGAGTTCCAGGGCGGCGCGCAGGGGTGCGGGCATGGCCTGGACGATGTAGTCGGCGCGGGCGGCGACGGACGCGTGCCGCACCCTGCGCTCCAGTTCCTCGGTCGCCTCGGGCGTGCCGCGGCCGGTCTCGGCCAGCGCGGCGGTCTCGGTGGCGCGCAGCCGCTGCACGGCGAGACGGTGGGTCAGCGCGGCGACCCAGGTGCGCAGCGGGCCCTGCTGGGGGTCGTAGGCGTCGGGGTGCTCCCACACCAGGGCGAAGACCTCGCGGGTGACGTGGTCGGCCGCTCGTTCGTCTCCGAGCACGCGATGGGCGAGACCGTGCACGAGGGAAGCGAACCGGTCATAGAGCTCGCCGAGGGCGGCCGCCTCACCGCGCGCGAGCCGCTGCTGCATCTTGCGGTCCCAGCGGGGCGGTGCGTCCTTCTTCGCCATGCGGCCCCCTCACCCGTGTCCGTCCCTCGGACCGTGCGTGTGTCCAGCGTGCGTCCACCGTCTCCTCGAATGTAGTCGGCACGTACGACAATGCACGCCCCTTTGTTTCAAGGTGCGCCCCCGGTCCGCGACGGGGTGGTATGGGCCGCGCCTACCCGACGGGCTCGGATCGAACCGGACTGTATATGACAGAAACAGGCCTATTTCCTTTGCTTTCTGTTTTTCCTTCAGCGTTTCGGGGCACGGCCGCTGGGCAGCCGCGCTGCAAGGAACCGAAGGAACGGCTTCCGTTTCCAGCCGGCTACAGCGAGCGAAGGGCGTGGTGGTGACCTTCAAAGTGACCGGCGGCGAGCAGGGCGGATGGGCCGTGCTCCACGTGTCGGGCGAGCTGGACCTGGTGACGTCCCCGGTGCTGCGACAACGGGTGCATGACGAGGTGGCCGAGGGGCGCCACCGTCTCGTCCTGGACCTCTCCGACGTGTATTTCTGCGACTCCAGCGGCGTCGGCGTCCTGATCGCGGCCCGCCGGCTCATCCGCTCCTGCCGTGGACGGCTGCGGCTGATCCTCCCCGCGCACGGCGCGGCCGAGGGCTCCCACGTCAACCGGGTCTTGGGCGCGCTGGGCGTGCGCCGGCTCTTCGACGTCTACGGCGATCTCGCCGACGCCGTGGACGACGGGACCGAGCCCCTCTCGGCATGAACCGTGCGCCCGCATGCCACACGTATGTCCCGGAATTCCCCCGGTCTCGGCACAGGCGTCGCCTTCCGGCCACCCCGGCCCCTTCGGCGTCGTACGCTCCCTGCCGGAAGCACTCTCCGACGCACGCCGGGAAGGGCCCCGGCACCACCCACCGCCGGCGCGCGGCCGGCGGCACGGCACACACCTCATCACGTGACGACGTAAGGCGGCCCGAGTAGACATGGTCAGCAGTGAGTACGAGCGCAGGATCGCCGCCCGGTTCGCCACCTTCGACCAGGACGGCAACGGTGACATCGACCGGGCGGACTTCGCCGCCGCGGCCAAGGCGGTGCTGGCGGAGTTCGGGACCGCGGCGCGCTCCGACAAGGGGCAGGCCCTCTACGCGGGGGCCGAGGCGTTCTGGCAGGGCATGGCCGGCATCGCCGACCGGGACGGCGACCAGCGCATCTCCCGGGACGAGTTCGTGAACAGCGCGGTCAAGCGCCTGCGCGACAACCCGGAGCGGTTCGCCGAGATCGCCCGCCCCTTCCTGCACGCCGCCCTGGCGGTCGCGGACGCCGACGGCGACGGCCGGGCGACGGTCGAGGACACCGTGCGGGTGCTGCGCGCTCTCGGTGCGCCCGACGAGGTCGCCCGAGGAGCCGCCGCCGTCCTCGACGCCGACGCGGACGGCAAGGTCGGCGAGGCGGAGATCGTGCCGGCCTTCGCGCGCTACTTCACCGTTCCCGAATAGCCTCCGGAACGGGCGGCCGAGCGGCCCGCGCGTAGCGTTCGCGGAGCTTGTACTTGAGGACCTTGCGCAGCGTGTCGTTGCGCGGAAGGGACTCCACCACCTCCAGCCGCTCGGGCAGCTTGTGCACCGACAGCCCGCCCGCGCGCAGGTACGCGGTCACCGCCGCCAGGGTCAGCGGTTCCGCGGCCGCCGGCGCCCGTTCCACCACCGCGCACACCAGTTCGCCGCGCTCCGCGTCGGGCAGGCCGATCACCGCCACGTCCGCGACGGCCGGGTGCGCGGCGAGCAGGTCCTCGATCTCCTTCGCGGACACGTTCTCGCCCTTGCGGATGATCACGTCCTTCAGCCGTCCGGTGAGGACCAGATGGCCGCTGTCGGTCACGTGCCCCAGGTCGCCGGTGCGCAGGAACCCGTCCGCGTCGAACGCCTCGGCGGTCTGGGCGGGGTCCAGGTACCCCCGGCACACGGCCTCCCCGCGCAGCCGCACCTCTCCGTCCACCACGCGGATCTCCATGCCCCGCGGGGGCCTCCCCTCGGTCGTCGCGAGGTGCTCCGCGGTGTCGTCCGGCGACCCCATGGTGATCATCGGCACCTCCGTCATCCCGTATCCGTGGGTGAGCTGCACGCCCATCTCGCGCACGACGGAGTGGTAGACCTCCGGCGGCTTGGGCGCTCCGCCGCCCGCGAGCAGCCGCAGGGTGGGGATCACGGGGACGCCCGGCCGTCTGCGCTGCTCGGCGAGGAACATCGAGTAGAACGCCGTCGACCCGCCCGCGACCGTCACGCCGTGCCGGCGGTACCCCTCCAGCGCTTCCGGCAGTGCGAAGTGCTCGAACATCACCGCAGGGAAGCCGTACAGCAGGAGCATGACGGTGTAGTCGGGGCCGGCGATGTGGGCGTACGGGAACGCCATCGAGCCGACGTCGTCAGGGGTCAGCCGGAGCGCGTGGGCGAGGCACGAGCCGCCCGCGATCAGCGAACGGTCGGTGTGCAGCACGCCCTTGGGGTTCGAGGTGGTCCCCGAGGTCCAGTAGATCCAGCGCACCGAGACGCCCTCGGCGGGCGGCGGCGGGAGCACGGCCGGATCGCCGTCGGGGAGTTCGTCGTACGCCTCGAAGACGCCCTTCGCGCCGAGCCGGCGGGCCATCTCACCGTGGTCGAAGCCCCGCCAGACGCCCGGCACCGCGAAGAACTCCGCCTTCGACTCGCGCAGCGCGAAGCCGACCTCGCGGTCGCGGTAGAACGGGATGACCGGGGTCTGCACGGCTCCCAGCCGGGCCAGGGCGAAGGACAGGACGGCCGTCTCCAGGCGGGTGGGCAGCTGCCAGGCGACGACCGTGCCGGGGCGCACGCCCATGGCGTACAGCCCCGCCGCGGCCCGCTCGGCCCTCTCGCGCAGCTCGCCGAAGGTCAGGGCGCGATCCTCCTGGAGGAGGACCCGGCGGTCGGGCGTGAGGCCGGCGCGGCGGGCGAGCAGCTCCCACAGCGTGCGGGAGGCGCTCAGCTCGTGGGCGGTGGCGGTGGCGGTGTCGTGCACGTCGGCCCCCTGACATAGCTGACGGTCAGTCAGATTTTCGGCAGAGCGTAGGGCCGGCCGCCTTGTCGGTCCAGGGGTCGCGGACTAGCCTGCTGGGAAGAAAGCATCTGACGGCCCATCAGATAGCGCTGCGGACAGCGCGTGGGACGACTGGCGCACCGCCAGGCGGAGGGGAAGCCATGAGCACCGAACTGCCGCGCATCGTCAGCGTCGACGATCATGTGATCGAGCCCGCGCACCTCTTCGCGACCTGGCTGCCGCGCAGGTACCGGGAGCGGGGGCCGCAGCCCCTCACCGCCGGGATCGGCGAACTCGCCTACGTGGCCGGGAAGTACCGGATCACCATGGACCCGGACGGCCAGCCCACCGACTGGTGGATCTACGAGGACCTGAAGTTCCCGTACAAGCGCAACATCGCCGCCGTCGGCTTCGACCGCGACGAGATGACGCTGGAGGGCATCACGCGCGAGGAGATGCGCCGCGGGTGCTGGGACCCGAAGGCCAGGCTGGCGGACATGGACCTCAACCACGTCGAGGCCTCCCTGTGCTTCCCGTCCTTCCCACGCTTTTGCGGGCAGACCTTCTCCGAGGCGCACGACAAGGAGGTCGCGCTCGCCTGTGTGCGCGCCTACAACGACTGGATGGTCGAGGAGTGGTGCGGGGACAGCGGCGGCCGGCTGATCCCGCTGTGCCTGATCCCGCTGTGGGACGTCGCCCTGGCGGTGACGGAGATCCGGCGCAACGCGGCCCGCGGGGTGCGCGCGGTGACCTTCTCCGAGATCCCCAGCCACCTGGGGCTGCCCTCGATCCACTCGGGCTACTGGGACCCGTTCTTCGCCGTGTGCGAGGAGACCGGGACGGTCGTCAACATGCACATCGGCTCGTCGTCGCAGATGCCGGCCGCCTCGCCCGACGCGCCCCCGGCCGTCCAGGCGTCGCTGTCGTTCAACAACGCGATGGCCTCGATGATGGACTACCTTTTCAGCGGCGTCCTGGTGCGGTTCCCGCGCCTCAAGCTCGCCTACTCGGAAGGGCAGATGGGCTGGATCCCCTACGCCCTGGAACGCGCCGACGACGTCTGGGCGGAGCACCGCGCGTGGGGCGGCGTGCGGGACCTCGTCCCCGAGCCGCCGTCCACGTACTACTACCGGCAGATCTTCTGCTGCTTCTTCCGCGACAAGCACGGCGTCGCCTCGCTGGACGCGGTCGGACGCGACAACGCCACCTTCGAGACCGACTACCCGCACGTCGACTCGACCTTCCCGCACACCAAGGAGGTCGCCCTCGACCACGTCAAGGGCCTCGACGAGGAGACGGTCTACAAGCTGATGCGCGGCAACGCGATCCGCATGCTCGGCCTGGACCTCGACAAGTAGCCGGCGCGGCGGCCAGGACAGGGGGACCACGACCATGGACCTCTCGGACAGTCCCGAGGACGCGGAGTTCCGGGCCCGGCTGCGCGAGTGGCTCGCCAGGACCCTGCCCGCGCTCCCGCCGCAGCCCTCCCCGGACGACTGGCCCGGCCGCCGCGCCTACGACCTCGGCTGGCAGCGGACCCTGTACGAGGCCGGGTACGCCGACGTGCACTGGGAGGCCTCGCCCGGCGTCCGGCTGATCTTCCTGGAGGAGACCGAGAAGGCGGGCGCGCCCTACGTGGGGGCCAACTTCGTCGGACTGCTGCACGCGGGGCCGACCATCGCCGCCGAGGGGACGGCCGAACAGCGGGCCCGCTGGCTGCCGCCCGTCCTGCGCGGCGAGGAGGTCTGGTGCCAGGGCTTCAGCGAACCCGGCGCCGGGTCCGACCTCGCGGCCCTGCGCACGCGCGCGTGGCGCGACGGCGACGACTACGTGGTGAGCGGGTCCAAGATCTGGACCTCGCACGCGGAGGTCGCCGACTGGTGCGAGCTGCTGGTCCGCACGGACCCGGACGCGCCCAGGCACCGGGGCATCACCTGGCTGGCCATGCCCATGGACGCGCCCGGGATCACCGTGCGGCCGCTGCGCACCCTCGCCGGATCCGCCGAGTTCGCCGAGGTGTTCCTCGACGAGGTGCGGGTGCCGGCGGCCAACCGGGTGGGGGAGGAGAACGACGGCTGGCGGGTGACGATGGTGACGCTGTCCTTCGAGCGCGGCACCGCCTTCGTGGGCGAGGTCGTCGCCTGCCGGCGCGTGCTGGGCGAACTGGCCGCGCAGGCGTGCCGCGACGGGCGCTGGGACGATCCCGCCCTGCGCCGGCGCCTGGGCCGCCTCAACGCCGACTTCCGGGCGCTGTGGCGGCTGACGCAGGGCAACGTGAGCGAGGCGGAGGCCGCCCGCGGCGGGGTGCCGGGCGTCGGGGGCTCGGTGTTCAAACTGCGGTACTCGCAGGCGCGCCAGGAGCTGTACGACGCCGCCGCCGAGGTCCTCGGCGACGCGGCCCTCGACCTCGGCCGGCCCTGGGTCCGCGACCGGCTGTCCTCGCTGTCGTACACGATCGCGGCCGGCACCTCGCAGATCCAGCGCGACATCGTGGGCGAGCGGATCCTGGGACTGCCGAAGGGGAGGTGAACCGCCGGCCATGCGCTTTCGACTGACGGACGACCAACGCGCGTTGCGGGACGGCGTGCGCGGGATGCTGGCGCGCCGGTTCGACCGGGCGGCGCTGCGGGCCGCCGTGGACCGGCCGGGGCGGCTGGACCGGGCGCTGTGGCGCGAGCTGGGGGCCGCGGGGTTCTTCGCGCTGCGACTGCCCGAGGCGGACGGCGGCGTGGGACTCGGGCTGCCCGAGGCGGTGTTGGCGTTCGAGGAGGCGGGCCGGGCCCTGCTCCCGGGGCCGCTGCTGGCCACCCACCTCGCGGCGGGCCGGGTGCCCGGCGCGGCGCAGGGGGAGACGGTCGTCGCGGCCGTCGACGGCGGCGGGCTGGTGGAGTGGCTCGCGCAGGCGGACGTCGTGCGCGGTGACGCCGACGGGGCCGTGCCGCTGGACTGCGTGGACCCGCTCACGCCGCTGCACACGGTTCCCGCGCGCGGGGCCGCCGATCCGCACGCGGTCCTCCTCACCGCCGCGGAGCAGCTCGGCACCGCCACGCGCGCGTGCGAGCTGGCCGTGCAACACGCGCGGACGCGAGAGCAGTTCGGCCGGCCCATCGGAGCCTTCCAGGCGGTCAAGCATCTGTGCGCGGATCTGCTGGTGCGGGTCGAGACGGCCCGCGCGGCGGTCTACGCGGCCGCCGTCACGGCCGACCCGGCCGACATCGCGGCCGCCCGGCTCCTCGCCGACGAGGCCGCCGTGCGCGGTGCGCGCGACTGCCTCCAGGTGCACGGCGGCATGGGCTTCACCTGGGAGGCGGACGTCCATCTGCTGCTGAAACGCGCCTGGGTGCGCACCCGCCGTGCGGGCGGCGGCACGGAGAGTGAGGAGCTGCTCGCGCGGGATCTGCTGTCCGGGGCCGACCGTGGGCGGGCCCGCCTGCGGTGACGGCGCGCGCGGCGGGCGGGCGGCCGCGCGGGTGTCGCGGATCGTGGCACAGCGGAATCACGGAGCGTTGATACCGGGTTGTGTCCGATGCGTGACCCGTCACGGCCCGGAGTCGGCGGACCTCTCCGGTACCTTCTGTGGGATGCGAGTGGTTCCGAGCATGAGCCATGCCGGCGGCGCCCCCGGGGTGATGCCGGATCCGGCGGTGCGCGCCGCCGCTCGCAGGGCGGACGGCCTTCACGCCCCCGCCTGTTCGACTCCCCGCAACGAGCGTCGCACAGTATGCCGCACGGGTACTCCTTCGCGATGGAATATGCCCGAAGCGCTTGTTGAGGTGACTGTATGTCAACCAAGCTGTCTCCTCAGGGATTCACGTTCCGTCACCCTGCCTCTGGCTGTTGTTCTGGCCATGCAGAAAATGGCTACGATCGTGGCCCCCGTCGTCACGGTGCTCACGCGGCTCGCGTGGCTCGAGTGGCGCACGGCCATGTGTCCGCCGGTTCGGATGGTGTGAGCGGTGCAGGTGCTTCAAGTGCAGCTGGAGATCCGGCCCGACCCCGCTGAGGTGGGGCGCGCCCGCAGGTGGGCCCGCTCGCGCCTCGCCGGGTCGGGGATAGCGGACG
Organism: Streptomyces sp. NPDC058291; assembly: GCF_042880855.1. Lineage (NCBI taxonomy): Bacteria > Bacillati > Actinomycetota > Actinomycetes > Kitasatosporales > Streptomycetaceae > Streptomyces > Streptomyces sp. NPDC058291. Next base: position 66,509 of record NZ_JBHVYK010000014.1, on the reverse strand, counting down.
AGGAGCCGCTCGCCGAGACGCTGATCCTGCTCGTCTCCGAGCTGGTCACCAACGCCGTGGTGCACACCGGCTGTCCGGCCGTGCTGCGGCTCTCCCTGCCGGGCGCGGCGGCCGAGCCGTCCGTCGTCCGCCTGGAGGTGGCCGACGCCAGCGACCGGGCCCCCGTGCCCCGCTGCGCCGGGGACGAGGCGACCGGCGGCCGCGGCCTGGCGCTCGTCGACGGACTCGCGGACCGCTGGGGCTGGAGCGTCGAGGGCGCGGGCAAGCGCATCTGGTGCGAACTCGACCGCTGTGCCGCCCCGGGCCGGACGGAGACCGACCGGGGCGGCGTCGCGGAGTGCGCGGTCGTGGCCGAACGGGCGGTCGCGGTACGGCCGAAGCCCGCGCCCGCCTATGGAGGCCTCGCCTACGAGGCGGTGTGACGTTCCGTCGGCGCACGCTCCCGGCCGTGTGCCCTCGGCGGCCTCCGGGCGCGAAACGCCGGGCAGGGTGCGGTGCACGGAAGCAGGCGGGACCGACGGTTCTCGTCGGCCGGGGGGCGGTGCGCCCGTCCGTGCTTCCGTGCGCGCCCGCTACGAACCGGACCTAAGGGATAAATCGCCCCGCAGGTGTTGACGAGGCGTGTCCGTTTGATCACGCTTGTGGGCAGCGATGCGCCGCGAGGGGACGGCGAGGGCCTCGGTGACGGGGGCCCTTGTCGAGCGCGGGTCGCTATTCGGCGTCGACGGTTTCCTAGGGGGAGAAGGGGAGTCGATGGGGGGCGCCGGAGGCGGATGGCGGTGCGCGGTGCCGTGCTCGGGGCGGGCAGCCGCGCGCCGCCGGCCGACACGTTCGTTCTCGACGGCCCTCGTTCTCGACGGCCCTCGTTCTCGGTGGCGCTCCTCCTCGACCGCTCAGAGCACGGCCACGGGGGCCACCGGGGTTCCCGTGCCGCCGACGAAGGGCTCGGGCATCGCCGACAGCAGGAAGGCGTAGCGGCCGGTTTGTCCACAGGCTGTGGACAACTTTTCGAGATTCCAGTTCTGGCCCTGCAGCATCCCCATCTCGACCAGGTGGAGCGCGTGCACGGGCAGCCACAGGTCCTCGATCTCCGGCGGGAAGATCTCGAACGTCAGCGTGTCGTTGGCGACGGCGGCCACGTCGCGCGCGTGGAACCACTCCGGGGTGCGGACGGACAGCCCCGGGGACGGATGGCCGTAACCGTGCTTGTCGCCGCTCAGATAGACCTGGACCTGCCCGGTCCGTACGAGCACCACGTCGCCGGCGCGCACCCGCGTGCCCGCCAGTTCCTCCGCCGCGTCCAGGTCCTGCGGGGTGACCGCGTGGCCGCCCGCCAGCCGGTCGACGCCCCGCGCCCGGGCCACGTCCAGCAGCACCCCGCGCGAGACGACGTGCCGGGCCTTGTCGATGCCGCTGAACGCGGCTCCCCCGTGCGCGGTGACGGTGGCCGCCGGACGGCCGTTGTAGAGCTTTCCCGAGTGCGACACGTGGGTCAGCGCGTCCCAGTGGGTGCCGGCCTGCAGGCCCATCGTCACGGCGTCGTCGCTGCACGCCACCGTGCCCGGACCGAAGATCTCCTGGTTGATCTGCACCATGGTGTGCAGGGGGTTGACCCGCCCCGGGATCAGCCCGCTCTGCACGCCGTCCTCCCGCAGGGGCAGCGCCAGCGGGACGCGGCGGCCGGTGCGGATCTCGGCGGCCGCGGCGCGGACCACGTCGTCGGTGATCAGGTTCAGCGTGCCGATCTCGTCGTCGGCCCCCCAGCGCCCCCAGTTGTTGACGCGCTTGGCGATGTCGTGGAACTCGGCCGGCAGTGTCATTCGGTGCCTCCTTGGGGCTTGTCCCCGACCGGCGGACGGGTCAAGGTAGACCTCGCAGTCAAATCTAACGGTCCGTCAGAAACTGCGGGAGGGGGCCGGACATGGGGAACTTCCTGGCCGGCAAGGCCGTCGCCGTCACGGGCGCGGGACGAGGCATCGGGCGGGCGGTGGCGCTCGCGGCGGCGGCGCAGGGCGCGCGGGTCGTCGTCAACGACTACGGCGTCGGCGTGGACGGGGCCGCACCCGCCAGCGAGATCGCCGAGGCCGTCGTCAAGGAGATCGAGGCGGCGGGAGGGGAGGCGGTCGCCGTCGCCGACGACATCTCGACCATGGCCGGCGGGCAACGGGTGGTCGACACCGCGCTGGCGTCGTACGGACGCCTCGACGGGGTCGTGTGCGTGGCCGGGATCCTGCGCGAGCGGATGCTGTTCAACATGTCCGAGGAGGAGTGGGACCCGGTCGTCGCCACACACCTCAAGGGCACCTTCACGGTGTTCCGGGCCGCGTCGGCGGTGATGCGCGCACAGCGCTCCGGCACGCTGATCGGCTTCACCAGCGGCAACCACCAGGGCTCGGTGTCCCAGGCCAACTACAGCGCGGCCAAGGGCGGGATCATCTCGCTGGTGCGCAGCGCCGCGCTGGGCCTGCACAAGTACGGCGTGACGGCCAACGCGGTGGCCCCCGTGGCCCGCACGCGGATGTCGGCCGGCGTGCCCATGGAGCTGTCGGAGATGGGCGAGCCGCAGGACGTGGCCGCCTTCGTGGTCTACCTCCTGTCGGACCGGGCGCGGGAGGCCGGGGTCACCGGGCAGGTGTACACCGTCGCGGGCCCGAAGATCGCGGTGTGGGCGCAGCCGAGGGAACTGCGCGCGGCGTACGCGCAGGGGGGTCCCTGGACGCCGGAGCGGATCGCCGAGGTGCTGCCCGCGACGGTCGGGGTGGATCCGATGCCGATGCTCGCGCGGCTGGAGGAGATGGCGCGGGCAGCGCGGGAGGGGAGCCGGCCCAACGCCTGAGCGTGCTTCCTGAGGTTTCCGGGTGCGGGTCGTCTGCGGCTGGTCGCGCAGCTCCCCGCGCCCCCGAGCGGGCAGCTTGCCCCCGACGTGAGGCGGTGCCGTGGATTTCGGATCAAGTCCCGCGGACGAGGAGTTCCGCGCCGAGGTGCGTGACTGGCTCCACGCGCACGTCCCGCACGCCGCCGGTCGCCGGGCCTGGGAACGCACCCTCGGGGCCGGCGGGTGGATCGGGCTCGGGTGGCCGCAGGACGGGTACGGCAACCGGACCGCGACCCTCACGCAGCAGGTCGCCTGGGCCGAGGAGTACGCCCGGTCCGAGGCCCCGGCGCGGTCGGGGCACATCGGGGAGAACCTGCTCGCGCCCACCCTCCTCGCGCACGGCACGGCGCGGCAGAAGTCCCGGTTCCTGCCGCCGATCGCCGCCGGGGACGAGCTCTGGTGCCAGGGGTACAGCGAGCCCGGGGCAGGGTCCGACCTGGCCGGTGTGCGCACGAGGGCGCAACGCGCCGACGACGGGCGCTCGTACCGGGTCACCGGGCAGAAGATCTGGACCTCCCTCGCCCACGAGGCCGACTGGTGCTTCGTGCTCGCGCGCACCGACCCGCAGTCGAGGCGGCACCACGGGCTGACCTTCCTGCTGCTGCCCATGGACCAGCCGGGACGGATCGAGGTCCGGCCGATCCGGCAGCTCACCGGCACGAGCGACTTCAACGAGGTCTTCTTCGACGGGGCCCTCGCGCGCGCGGAGCACGTCGTCGGCGCGGAGGGCGACGGCTGGCGGGTCGCGATGAGCCTCCTGGGCTTCGAGCGCGGGGTGTCGACGCTCGCCCAGCAGATCGGTTTCGCGGCGGAGCTGGCGCGGGTGGTGCGCACGGCCGTGGAGACCGGGGCGGCCGACGACCCCGTGACACGCGAGCGACTGGTGCGGCTGTGGGCGGAGTTGCGCACCATGCGGTGGAACGCGCTGCGGACGCTGGGGGGTTCGGGCGGACCGGGCGCGCCCAGCGTGGCGAAGCTGCTGTGGGCGGGCTGGCACCAGCGGCTCGGGGAGGCGGCGATGCAGGTGCGGGGGGCGGCGGCGGGCGTCGGCCCCACCGACTGGTCGCCCGCCTCGCCGTACGAACTGGACGACGCGCAGCACCTGTTCCTGTTCTCGCGGGCCGACACCGTGTACGGCGGCTCGGACCAGATCCAGCGCACGATCATCGCCGAGCGCGTGCTCGGTCTGCCCAGGCAACCCAAGGGATGAGGCGGAGGGGAGCAGCGTGATGCGAGGCGTGGTGTTCGACGGGAAGCGGGCCGAGGTCGTCGACGACCTGGAGGTGCGCGAGCCGGGGCCGGGCGAGGTGCTCGTCGCCATCGCGGCCGCCGGGCTGTGCCACAGCGACCTGTCGGTCGTCGACGGGACGATCCCCTTCCCGACGCCCGTCGTCCTCGGCCACGAGGGCGCGGGGGTGGTCGAGGCGGTGGGCGCCGGGGTCTCCCACGTCGTGCCGGGCGACCACGTCGCGCTGTCCACGCTGGCCAACTGCGGGGCCTGCGCGGAGTGCGACCGCGGCCGGCCGACGATGTGCCGGCAGGCCATCGGACGGCCGGGGAAGCCGTTCACGCGCGCGGGGCGGCCGCTGTTCCAGTTCGCGGCGAACTCCGCCTTCGCCGAGCGGACGGTCGTCAAGGCCGTCCAGGCGGTCCGCATCCCGACGGACGTGCCGCTGACGTCCGCCGCGCTGATCGGGTGCGGGGTGCTGACCGGGGTCGGGGCCGTCCTCAACCGCGCGCGGGTGGGCCAGGGGGAGAGCGTCGTCGTCATCGGGACGGGCGGGATCGGGCTGAACGTGCTGCAGGGCGCGCGGATCGCGGGCGCCTCGCGGATCGTCGCCGTCGACGCGAACCCGGCGAAGGAGGCGGCGGCCCGCCGGTTCGGGGCCACGCACTTTCTGAGGTCGGCGGACGGCGTGCGGGGGGTGCTGCCGACGGGCGCGGACCACGTCTTCGAGTGCGTGGGCCGGGTCGAGCTGATCAGGACGGCCGTCGACCTGCTCGACCGGCACGGTCAGGCGGTGCTGCTGGGGGTGCCGCCGGCGACCGCCGAGGCGTCCTTCCTCGTCTCCTCCCTGTTCCTGGACAAGTCGATCCTGGGCTGCCGGTACGGCGCGTCCCGGCCGCAGCGGGACGTGCCCCTGTACGCGGAGCTGTACCGCGAGGGCCGGCTGCTGCTCGACGAGCTCGTCACCCAGACCTACCCGGTCGAGGACTTCGAGAAGGCCGCGGCGGACGCGGAGGCGGGGCGGGTGGCGCGCGCGGTGCTGACGTTCTGACCGTCGACGGGCCGCGGCCCCGGCCGGCGGGCGCCGCTGAACAGCGTCTCGGCCTGGTCCAGGTCGTGTACCGCCTCGTGCAGGTCGGCGCCGTCGACGCCGAGTGGCGGGACACCGCCTTCACCCCGGCCGGACCGGCCGCTGATCCCCGGTCGTCCACAGGCTGCGGAAAACCGCTGGGACGGCGTCTGCGCCACCCCCTACGGTCGGCTCATGAGCTACCGCGACGTCGCCTCCCGGCAGGTCCTGGCGTGGGCCTGCACCGCCGTCGGCGCCCGTATGCCGGTCGCCATGGCCCCGCTGGCCCTGGTGTTCCTGGTGCGCGAGCGTCCCGGCGGGTACGGCGAGGTGCGGGCGGTCGGGGGCTCAGCTCGGGACGCCGATCGGGCCGTGGGCCGCGCGCCCGGTGACGTCCGGGCCGCCGCTCTCGGCGCCCCGGCCGCCGCCGGTGCGGAAGGTGCGGCGATACGCGGTGGGGGTGACCCCGAGAGCCGCCTGTAGGTGCTGGCGCATCGACTGGGCGGTGCCGAAGCCGGCGTCGCGGGCGATGCGGTCGACGGACAGGTCACTGGACTCCAGCAGGTGTCGGGCCCGCTCGACGCGCTGCTGGGCGAGCCACTGGCCGGGGCTGATCCCGACCTCCTCGCGGAAGCGCCGGGTGAACGTCCGCACCGACATGGCCTCCTGCTCGGCCATGTCCCGCAGCTGGATCGGCTCGTGCAGACGGCCCAGCGCCCAGGCACGGGCGGCGGTCGTGGTCGCCTGCTGCGGGTCGGGCACGGGACGCTCGATGTACTGCGCCTGGCCGCCGTCGCGGTACGGCGGTACGACCGTGCGGCGGGCGACGTCGTTGGCGACGGCGGTGCCGTGGTCGCGGCGCACCATGTGCAGGCACAGGTCGATCCCCGCGGCGACGCCCGCCGAGGTGAGCACGTCGCCGTCGTCGACGAACAGCACGTCCGGGTCGACGTCGATCCGCGGAAAGAGCCGCTGGAGGCGCTCGGCGTCGGCCCAGTGGGTGGTGGCGGGGCGGCCGTCGAGGAAGCCGGCGGCGGCCAGGACGTACACGCCGGTGCAGATGGAGGCGAGGCGGGTGCCGGGCCGGATGCGGGCGAGGGCGGCGGCGAGCTCGTCGGTCAGGACGCCCTGTTCGAAGACCGGGCCCAGTTCGTAGGAGGCCGGGACGATCACGGTGTCGGCGGTGGCCAGCGCCTCGGGGCCGTTCGCGACGTCGACGGCGAAGTCGGCGTCCGTCTCGACGGGGCCCGGCGGGCGCACGGAGCAGGTGACGACCTCGTACAGGGGCCGGCCCTCGGCGTCCTTGGGGCGGCCGAAGATGCGGTGCGGGATGCCCAGCTCGAAGGGGAGCAGGCCGTCCAGGGCGAGGACGGCGACGCGGTGGGGACGGTAGGGGGGTTCGCCGGGACGCATGGCCCGATCCTAGCGAATGCTGTCTGTCGGGCCACTCGTTGGGCGTGCTCGGGTGCCCGAAGCTCTAGGACGTGACCCAGACAACCGAAGCGCCCGCAGCCGCCGGGCGACCGAACCAGAAGAAACCGGCCCGCGTCCGCGTCCACCGTGCCTGGTTCGTCGTCGCCGTCACCTTCGTCACGATCATCGGGGCGGCGGCCTTCCGCTCGCTTCCCGGTCTCCTCATCGACCCGTTGCACGCCGAGTTCGGCTGGTCGCGCGGCACGATCGGCGCGGCCGTCTCGGTCAACCTCGCGCTGTACGGCCTGACCGCCCCGTTCGCGGCCGCGCTGATGGACCGCTTCGGCATCCGCCGGGTGGTGGCCGTGGCCCTGACGGTGATCTCGGTCGGCTCCCTGCTGACGGTGTGGATGACGGCCGCCTGGCAGCTGATGCTGTACTGGGGCCTGCTGGTGGGCCTCGGCTCGGGCTCGATGGCGCTCGCGTTCGCCGCGACGGTCACCAACCGGTGGTTCACCGAGCGGCGGGGCCTGGTCAGCGGCATCCTGACCGCGGCCTCCGCCTCCGGGCAGCTGATCTTCCTGCCGCTGCTGTCCTGGACGATCACCCGCTACGACTGGCGTCCGGCCGCGGTGACGGTCGCGCTGGCCGCGCTCGCCGTCGTCCCCTTCGTCTGGCTGCTGCTGCGCGACCATCCGGCCGACGTGGGCCAGAAGCCCTATGGCGCGACGGAGTTCGTGCCCAGGCCGGCGGCGGTGCCGGGCGCCGCCCGGCGCACCCTGCGGGTGCTCTCCTCGGCGGTGCGCACGGGCCCCTTCTGGCTGCTGGCCGGCACCTTCGCGATCTGCGGCGCCTCGACCAACGGCCTGGTGCAGACCCACTTCGTGCCGGCCGCCCACGACCACGGCATGCCGGTCACGGCCGCGGCCTCGCTGCTCGCCGTCGTCGGGGTGTTCGACGTGGTCGGCACGATCGCCTCCGGCTGGTTCACCGACCGCTTCGAGGCCCGCCGACTGCTGGCGGTGTACTACGCGCTGCGCGGGGTCTCGCTGCTCTTCCTGCCCATGCTGCTGGCCCCCTCGGTCCACCCGCCGATGCTGTTCTTCATCGTCTTCTACGGCCTCGACTGGGTGGCCACCGTCCCGCCCACCCTGGCCCTGTGCCGCGAGCACTACGGCGAGGACAGCGCCATCGTGTTCGGCTGGGTCCTGGCCTCGCACCAGGTGGGTGCGGCCCTGGTCGCCTTCCTGGGCGGCGTGGCCCGGGACGCGTTCGGCTCGTACGACGTCGTCTGGTACGGCTCGGGGGCGCTGTGCGCCGCGGCGGCCCTGATGGCGTTGGTGATCAGGCGCAGGCCCGCGGCCTTGTTCCCGACGGCGGCGCCGGGGGCGGCGTGACGGGCGGCCCTGGTGACGGGCGACGTGCGGCCCGAGGCGGAGGCGGAGGGCGGCGGCAGTCGGGCGGGCGGGGCCGAGGCGGAGGGCGGCGGCAGTCGGGCGGGCGGGCCCGAGGCGGCAGGGTGTGCGGCCGACCGGGGGCTCGCGCAACCCGCCGGTGATTACTCCACGTACCGGACGGCCACGTTCCGTAATGTGAGGTTCTTCGACCCGCTCTGCCGCTCACTGCCTGTGGAGGCACCTCATGACAGCACTGTCCCGTCGTGGCGTACTGAAAAGCCTGCCTCTCGCCGCCGGGGCCGTCGTGGCCGCAGGGGCGGCCGGTCCGCCCGCGGCGGCGCGGCAGGCGACCGACCCGGTCTTCCCGGAGCCGGAAACCCGCAGTTCGTCGCCCGGCACGGGGCGGCTGAAGACCGAACTGACCGTCCGGTTCACGGAGTTGGACGTCCCGGGGGTCGGCCGCGTGTCCACCCGCACCTACGAGGGAAGCGTGCCGGGGCCCACGCTGCGGGTGCACCCGGGGGACTCCCTGGAGATCACCCAGATCAACGCGCTGCCGGCGAACGGCGACGCGGCGCACCAGGACATGAACGTCCCGCACCACTTCAACAGCTTCAACCTGCACACCCACGGCATGCACGTGGACCCCACGGGCGACGCGGACAACGTCTTCCGCGTCTTCGAGCCCGGCGGCGCCCAGCGCAGCAGCATCCGGGTGCCGGCCGATCACCCGGCCGGAACGTATTGGTACCACCCCCACCACCACGGGTCCACCGCGACCCAGCTGCTGGGCGGCATGGCGGGAGTGCTCGTCGTGGACGGGGACGTCGACGCGGTGCCCGAGATCGCCGCCGCCCGGGAGGTCGTCGTCTGCATCAGCGAGCTGAAGGTGTCCGGCGGACGGGTGCCGGACCTGACCTCGGAAGGCGTCTACGACGGCATCGCCTCGACCTTCCTGGTCAACGGTGCGAAGGACCCCGTGCTGACCATCGCCCCGGGGGAGATTCAGCGCTGGCGGGTCGTCAACGCCGGCGGGCTCACGGCTCACTTCCTGAGCCTGGCCGGCCAGGAGATGCACCAGATCGCCTGTGACGGCGTCACCTTCACGAAACCGGTCGCGACCACCGGAGTGACCCTGCCCATGGGCGGACGGGTGGACCTGCTGGTCCGCGGCGGCGAGCCGGGCACCTACAAGCTGACCGGCGGCGGCCCCTCGCAGCACCTGCTCACGCTCGTCGTCACCGGAGCCGCCCGCACGATGTCGCTGCCGGCCCGGCTGCCCGGCCCGCCGACCGAGCTGCCCGAGCCCACCCGTACCCGGACGCTGACCTTCCGCAGCTACGAGAACGTCTTCTCGGGCGCGTTCCCGAACGCCTACCGCATCCTGGGCGACGGCGAGACCCCGCCCGCCGCCCCCCAGGGCGGCCGGAGCGACGTCGCCTGGGGCCGCTACTCGTCCGGCTTCGTCAACCAGCGGGTGCGGCTGGGCGAGGTCGAGGAGTGGACGGTGGTCAACGACTCGCACGCCCACAGCCATCACCCCTTCCACCTGCACACCAACCACTTCCTGGTGACCGCCGTGGACAACCGCCGGCTGGAGACGCCCGTCTGGCACGACACCGTCGCCGTCCCGCCGAACGGCTCGGTCACCTTCCGGTTGCGCGCCGAGGACTTCACCGGCCGCTCGTTGCTGCACTGCCACCAGGTCCAGCACGGCGACGAAGGCATGATGCAGATCGTCGAGTACGTGAAATGAACGGCCGCGGTGAACGGCGGCGGTGAACGGCGGCGGTGAACGGCCGCGGCGAACGGCCGCGGCGAACGGCCGCGGCGAACGGCACGCGGCGAACGGCCGCGGCGAACGGCGGCGGCGGGCGCCGGACAGTCGGCGGCGGGCGGCGAACGGACGGGCGGCGGGCCGCGGGGTCAGAGGAACCGGCCCCGGTGGAACAGCAGGGGCGCCTCGTCCGCGCCCTCGCCGATTCCCAGGGCGTTCACCCGGCCCACGACGACGAGGTGGTCGCCGCCGGTGTGGACGGCGTGGATCGCGCAGTCGATCCAGGCGAGCGCGCCCGCCAGACGCGGGGCGCCCGAGACCGGCGCCGGGTCGTGGTCGACGCCCGCGAACTTGTCCGTGCCGCTGGCCGCGAAGGCGCGGCACAGCGTCCCCTGCCGGGCGCTGAGCACGTTGACGCAGAAGACGCCCGCGCGGGCGATGCGCGGCCAGGTCGTGGAGGTGCGGCCGACCATGAAGGCGACCAGGGGCGGATCCAGGGAGAGCGAGGAGAAGGACTGACAGGCGAAGCCGGCGGGTCCCTCCGGCGTCGGCGCCGTCACGACGGTCACCCCGGACGCGAAGGCCCCGAGCACCCGCCGGAACTCCCCCGGCTCGACGGGCGCCCGTTCGTCCTCGCGCACACACCGCAACTTCGGGCGCGGCAGCGGCTCGACCGGGCCTGCCCTCAGGTACCGGACGGCGGCGGCCGCCATTCCCGCGTGTCCCATCATGTCCTCATTGAAGCTGACGAAGCGTCAGATCGGAAGGGGTGGGAGCGCACGGCCCGGCCGATCGTCACCGGCCGCGGAACTCGGCCGCCCTGCGCTCCACGAAGCTCGTCACGCCCTCCTGGGCGTCCGCCGTCGTCATGTTGATCTCCTGGGCGGCGGCCTCGGCGGCGAAGGCCGTGGCGCGGTCCGCGTCCAGGGAGGCGTTGACGAGTTGTTTGGTGAGGGCGAGAGCGCGGGTGGGGCCGGTGGCCAGGCGGGTCGCCCATGCGCGGGCCGTCGCGTCCAACTCACCGTCCGGGACGACCCGGTTGACCAGGCCCAGGCGTTCGGCGTCCGGCGCACCGAGCGCGTCGCCGAAGAACATCAGCTCCTTGGCGCGCTGCGGGCCGATCAGGCGGGGCAGCAGGTAGGCGCCGCCGCCGTCGGGGACCAGGCCGCGGCGGACGAACACCTCGATGAAGCGGGCCGATTCGGCGGCCAACACCAGGTCGCAGGCGAGCGCGAGGTGCGCGCCGAGTCCGGCGGCCGTGCCGTTCACCGCGGCGATCACCGGCTTCTCGCAGTCCAGGACGGCGGCGACCAGACGCTGGGCGCCGAGGCGCAGGGTGCGGGCGACGTCGCCGGCGACCCGCTCCCCGCGCGCGGCGCCGCCCCGCAGATCCGCTCCCGCGCAGAAACCGCGGCCCGCGCCGGTGAGGATCACCGCCCGGACGTCCGGATCCGCCGAGGCCTCGTGGAGGAGCGCGATCAGGCGGTCGCGCCCGTCGGGGGTGAGGGCGTTCAGGGCCTCGGGGCGGTCGAGGGTCAGCAGCGTGACCTGACGGTCGGTGCTGCGGCGTATCGACGGCTCCGGCGCGGTCATGCGCCGCCCCCGCGGGTGCGCGAGAGGGTCCTCACCGGCACACCGCCAGCGCGTCCAGGGCCACCGCGCCCTGGCCCCGGTCCAGGACCACCAGCGGGTTGACGTCGAGCTCGGCCAGGTCGTCGCCGAGTTCCAGGGCCATGCGCTGCACCCGCAGGACGACCTCGACGAGCGCGTCCACGTCGGCCGGGGGCCGGCCGCGGACGCCGTCCAGCAGCGCCCTCCCGCGCAGCTCGGCCAGCATGTCCCGGGCCTGGTCCTCACCGAAGGGCGGGACGCGCACGGCGGCGTCCCGCAGGACCTCGACCAGGACCCCGCCCAGCCCGACCGTGACCGTGGGCCCGAACAGGTCGTCGTGGGTGACGCCCACCACCATCTCCACGCCCCGCTCGACCATCTGGCACACCAGGACGCCGTCCAGCGCGACGCCCTCGTAGCGGGCGACGTCGGTCAGCTCGCGGTAGGCGTCGCGGACCTGGCTCGCCGAGGTCAGCCCGACCTTGACCAGGCCCAGCTCGGTCTTGTGGGCGATCTGCCCGCCGGAGGCCTTCATCACCACCGGGTAGCCGACCAGCCCCGCCGCCCGCACGGCCGCCGCCGCGCTGGTGACCAGCTGCTCGCGCGGAACGCGGATGCCGTACGCCCGCAGCAGTTGCTTGGCCGCGTGCTCGCTCAACTGCTGTCCCGGGCGCATCAGCAGCTGCGCCTTGCGGAAGGACGGGGACGGGGTGCGCGGGGCCCGGTCGAAGGGGGAGCGGTAACCGCTCACGAAACGGTGGTGGTCGAGATGGGCGCGGACGGCCGAGACGCAGTTGGCCAGGGTGCGGAAGGTGGCCACCCGGGAGGAGCCGAGCAGCACCTCGCGGTAGGCGGGTTCGGTGCCCACCGGGGAGCCCCACACCACGCACACGAGCTTGTCCGTCCGTTCCGCCGCGTCCACCAGGTCCTGGACCAGACGGTCGCTGAGGGGCGGGAAGGGCCCGGTGACCGGACAGATCAGGACGCCCACCGCCGGGTCGTCGAGTATCGCGTCGATGATCTTCCGGCCGCGCCAGTCACCGACCGGGTGACCGCCGTTGTCCACCGGGTTGGCCACGTTCAGGTACTCGGGGATCCACTGGTGCAGTTCGGCCTGTTTGGCGCTCGACAGGACCGGCAGGTCCAGGCCGGCCGCCGTGGCCAGGTCGGCCGCGTGGGCGCCGGTGCCGCCCGAGATGGAGTAGATCACCACGCCCGGGGCCTGCGGCGGCCGGGCCCGCGCCAACAGGGTCGCCGTGTCCTGCAGTTCGTCCAGACCGTCGACGCGGATCACGCCGTACTGCCGCATCGCCGCGTCGACGACCTCGTCCGCGCCGGTCAGCTTGCCGGTGTGGGTGGCGGCGGTACGGGCGCCGGCCTCGGTGCGGCCCACCTTGACCGCGACCACCGGCACCCCGCGCCGGGCGGCCCGGTCGGCGGCCAGCAGGAAGGACCGGCCGTCCTTGAGGCCCTCGACGTAGCAGGCGATCGCGCCGACCTCGGGGCGCTCGGCGAAGTAGGAGAGGAAGTCCGCGGTCTCCAGGTCGGCCTCGTTGCCGGTCGGCGCCCAGTGCGAGAGGCGCACGCCGAGCTCCTGCAGGGCGAAGACCGGGCGGCCCTGGTGACCGGACTGGGTGATCAGCGCGATCGCCGGCCCGGTGAGGTCGTCGCGGAACCGTTCGAAGGCGTTGAGGTTGGTGTTGGGGCCGAGCAGCCGTATGCCGGAACGTTCCACCGCGGCCGCCAGGCGTTCCTGCGCGGCCGCGCCCTCGTCGCCGGTCTCCGCGAAACCGGAGGCGAAGACGACCGCGAACTTCACCTTGGTGTCGGCCAGTCGCTCGATCACCGGCAGCGGGTCGGAGACCAGCAGCACCGCCAGGTCGACCTGCTCGGGCAGATCGGCGACGGACGCGACGCAGGGCAGGCCGAACACCGTCGCGCGGGTGGGGTGCACGGGGTGCAGCCGCGCCCCCACCCGCTCCGCCCAGCTCACCAGCTGCCGGGTGACACCGGTGTTCGGGCGTCCTTCGGCGTCCGAGGCGCCGACGACCGCGACGGATCCGGGCCGGAAGAACCGGTCCAGATCGGGGACGTCGGCGTACAGCGGACGGCCGCTGACGTCGAGGTCGTCCGCCTGGGCCGGCCGTCCGTGGACGGCGGGCCCGGGCTCTTCGCCGCACGCGATGACCCGGGCCCGGCGGGAGCCGGTGGTGAGGGTGCCGTGGGTTGATCCAAGCATCGGTCCGCCCGCTCCTGTGTGACTGCCGTGAGTGACCGTCGAGTAACTGACGCTCTGTCAGGTTACATAACTGACGGTCCGTCAGGAATGGGCGTGCACACAGAAAGGGACGGATCCCCGCCCGCCCGCCTACGGCGCCGGATCCCCGGCCGCCCGCCTGCAGGGGCGGATCCCCGCCCGCCGCCTACAGCGCCGCGAGCACCTCCGCCGCCACCCGCTCGCCCGAGCGCACCGCTCCGTCCATGAAACCCATCCAGTGCACGGAGGTCTCCGTGCCGGCCCAGTGGATGCCGCCGACGGGCGCGCGCAGGGCCGGACCGTACTGGGTCAGGACGCCGGGCGCGGCGATGGAGACGGGGCCGCCGCGGGTGTAGGCCTCGTTGTTCCAGCGTTGCAGGACGAAGGAGGTCGGGGAGGCCGCTTTCGCGCCGAAGTAGGTCACGTAGTCCTTCAGCACGGCCGCCCTGACCTCCGCCTCGCTCGCCGCGTCGTACGCCCGCGCCTCGTCGGCCTCGATGAAGCCCATCAGCGCCCCGTAGGAGGCGTCCGGCGGGGAGTTGTCGAAGGTGGAGCTGACCACGCCGGTGTCGCTGACCACCTGGCCGTTGAGGCCGTCGGCCCGCCAGAAGGGGGTGTCGTAGATCGCTATGGCCTTGCCGACGGAGGCCATCGGCAGGCGCTGGGTGAGCTGGTCCCGGGCGGCGGGCAGCAGCGGGTCGTACGTGATGCGGGCCGCGAGCGGCGGCGGGACGGCGACGACGACCTTCTTGGCGGTGACGGTGACGCCGTCGGCCGTGACCACGTACGTCGCGCCGGACCGGGTGACGGTGCGCACCGGGGCGTTCAGCACGACCCGGTCGCCGAGTGTGGCGGCGAGCTTGATCGGCACCTGCTGGGAGCCGCCGACGAAGCGCTGTTCCTGGGCGCCGCCCGCGGTCTCGGTGAGGCGCTCCAGGGTTCCGGGCGTCGAGTCGTTGCCGGCCGCGGCGATGTAGAAGAGGACGAACAGCAGCGAGAGTTCGCGGGGCTCGGCCGAGAAGATCGAGGTGCACGCCACGTCCAGGAGGAACTTGGCGGACGGGACGACCGCGTTGGCGCGCAGCCAGGTCTCGAAGGTCTGCCGGTCCCACTCCTGCGCCTTCGGGGCGGTCCAGGGGGCGTCGACCGGCACCGTCTTGGCCATGTCGTCCAGCGAGGCCTGCACGATCGCCGCGTTGGCGAGGCCGGCCGCGTCGACCGGGGGGACCGAGCCGAGCAGGCCGTCGGTGGCGTACGGGGTCTTCTTGCCGTCCTTGTAGAGGAGGTTCTTGCCGGTGTTGTAGGTGGCGAAGGTGGCCACACCGAGGGAGTCGGCGAGCGCCTTGATGCGGTCCTGGGTCGGGCCGATGAACTCGCCGCCGCCTTCGGTGACCCCGCCGTTCGCCAGCGGGAGGTTGACGACCCGGCCGCCCACCCGGCCGCGGGCCTCCAGAACGGCGACCGTGCGGCCGGCTGCGACGAGGTCACGGGCCGCGGTGAGGCCGGCCAGGCCGGCGCCGACGATCGCGACGTCCACCTCCCGCGCGGCTGCGGCCGCCGGACCCGCGGCGGTCGCGGTGAGGGCGGTGGCGCCGGCGGCCACCGCGGCCGTGCGGCCGAGCAGGGAGCGGCGGGACATCCTGGGGGTGGGCTGTCTTTCACTTGCCACGTGCGTCCTCCGTCGAGCTTCGGGAGCGAGAGGTGCGGGAGCCAAAAAGGTGAACAGGGCTCACATTCTGACTCCGCGCACGGGCGCACGACAACGTTCCCGCCACATCTGGCGCAGATGTAACGGGCAGCGAAATCAAGGAAGTTACCGACAGTTACAGGCGCCCGTCGCCGACGCTGCCGCCGATGCCGATGCCGATGCCGATGCCGATGCCGACGCCGCTACCGCTGCCGCCGTCGTCACCGTCGGGTGCGGCGCACGGCCTTCGCGATCTTCTCCGCGTCGATCGACAGCTCACGGAGCGTGCCGCTGAGGGGAGTGGTGAAGCCGGTGAAGTAGAGGCCGGGCGCCTTGTCGGAGGCGCGGGCGCCGTGGGCGAGGGGTCTGCCCCGGTCGTCGAGCACGCCGAGGTGACCGACCAGGCCCTCCAGGGCGCGGACGTATCCGGTGGCCGCGACGACGGCGTCCGGCGAGATCCGGGTCCCGTCGGCGAGGACGACCTTGCCGCCGTCCTCGAAGCGCTCCACGGCGGCCACGATCTCCACGCGGCCCTTGCGCACGGCGTCGATCAGACCGACGTCCTGCACCGGGATCGCGCCCTGCCTGGCCCGGGTGTAGAGACCGGTGTCCGGGCGCGGCAGCCCGTGCGCGGACAGGTCGGGGATGCTCGCCTTCGCCATCAGCCGGCCGATCCGGTCGACCAGGGCGACGGGGAGGCGGCGCACGAGGATGCCGCTGTACTGCGCGGCCCAGCCGGCGGTCGAGCGGCGCACCAGGTGCGGGACGGTGCGCACCGCCAGCCGCACCCGGCCGGCCCCGTGCTCCACCAGGTCGACGGCGATCTCGGCGCCGGTGTTGCCGGCGCCCACGACGAGGACGTCCCGGCCCGCGTAGGGGGCGCCGTCGCGGTAGGCGCCGGCGTGGGTCAGCTCGCCGGTGAACTCCTCGCGGCCGGGCCAGTCCGGCAGGTACGGGGTGTGGTTGTACCCGGTGGCGACGACGACCGCCGAGCCGACGAGCTCACGGCCGCCGGTGGCGCGCAGCAGCCAGCCGGCGCCGTCGGCGGTGCGCTCGACGCGGGAGACCTCGACGCCGGTGACGATCTCCAGCTCATGGACCTCGGCGTATTTCTCCAGGTACCGCACCACGTCGTCGCGGGCCGCCCACCGCCCGAACCGGCGCGGCATCTTCAGCCCCGGCAGGGCGGACAGCCGCCGGGTGGTGTGCAGGTGCAGCCGGTCGTAGTGCCGCCGCCAGGACGCCCCGACCGCGTCGGCCTTCTCCACGACGACCGCGCGTATGCCCTGGGTACGCAGCGCGTACGCGGTGGCGAGGCCGCCGGGGCCGCCGCCGATCACGTAGACGGGACGGTCGGCCGGGTTCGCGGTGGTGATCGCCCGGGGGGCCGGGCGCGGTGCGGAGTCTTCCATGAGCGCGAGCGTAATCACGCCGGCTGTTGATGGGTCTCGGTCAAGACCGGAATTGGTTGCGGATCGATCACGTGTGGGGGAGGGGCGGGCGCAGCCGGTGACGTAGACCGCTTCGTCGTGTGCGAACGGAGGAGAGCGGGCCCTCTGTGCGGCGGGTGCGCGGCGGCCTCGCACCGCGAACGCGCGGGGTTCCGGGAACCGCGTATCTGACGTACCGTCAGATTTATGGATGCGATCTGGCTCGACGGGGCCGAGTGGCTGGCGGTGCTGCGGATCGGACTCGGCCTGTGGTGGCTGGAGAGCTGGCGGCACAAGGACAAGAAGGCCTGGTTCGCCGAGGGGGCGGGCATCGCCTGGGCCGCGGACGTGGCGGCGAAGCACCGCTGGGCCGCCGTCCGTTCCGGGTTCGCCGTGGTGGTGCGGCCGCGTCCGCGCGTCATGTCCTATGTGGTGGTGTACGCGGAACTGGCGCTCGGGCTCGGGCTGATCGCCGGCTTCCTCACCCCGGTCGCGCTGGCCGGCGGCCTGGTCCTCAACCTCCTCTACCTCGTCCTCATGATTCACGACTGGGCCGAGCAGGGGCAGAACTCGATGATGGCGCTGATCTCTGCGGTGGCGCTGGGCGGGATGGCCTGGCAGACGTGGTCCCTGGACAGCGCGCTGGGGTGGTTCTGATGGCGGCCTCCGCACGGCACGACGTCCCCGAGGCCGACGCCTTCACCCGCACCTACTGGGAAGCCGCCGCCGGGGGCCGGCTGCTCATCCGGCGCTGCGGAGCCTGCGCGCGGGCCCACCACTACCCCCGCGAGTTCTGTCCGCACTGCTGGAGCGAGGACGTGGCCTGGGAGGACGCGAGCGGCCTGGCCACCCTCTACACCTGGTCCGTCGTCCACCGCAACGACCTGCCGCCCTTCGGCGAGCGCACACCGTACGTCGCGGCGGTCGTCGACCTGGCCGAGGGGCCGCGGATGTCGACCGAACTGGTGGGGGACGCCGAACCCCGCATGGGAATGGCCCTCACGGTCGCCTTCCGGGACGGGGCTCCGGTGTTCCGGGCGGCGGCGGCCGACGACCCGCCCACGCCCGGCCGGACAGGTGTTCAATGATCGGATGACCGATTTCCGTGAGTCCCTCTCCGCGCCCCTGACGACTCCCGTCCTCGACGGCCACGGTCTCCGGCTGCGCGCCTGGGACCCCGCGTCCGCCGCCGACGTCGACGCCTGGCTGCGCGGGCACCTCGACCCGGAGTTCCGGCGCTGGAACACCCCGCTGCACACGGTCGACGACACCGCGGGCGCCCGGACCTCCCTGGAGAGAAAGAGCGCGGACGTCGCCGCCGGACGCGCCATGCCGTTCTGCGTCACGGACGCGGCCGACGGCACGATCCTCGGCCAGATCGCCGTGAGCATGAT
This sequence comes from Streptomyces sp. NPDC058291, assembly GCF_042880855.1. Taxonomy (NCBI): domain Bacteria; kingdom Bacillati; phylum Actinomycetota; class Actinomycetes; order Kitasatosporales; family Streptomycetaceae; genus Streptomyces; species Streptomyces sp. NPDC058291. The sequence continues at coordinate 48,371 of NZ_JBHVYK010000014.1, read as the reverse complement.
CGACCGGGTGCTGAGCTTCGCCCGGGTCGGCTACTGGGTCCTGCCCGAGGCGCGCGGCCGGCATGTCGCCACCGGCTCGCTGCTGCTCGCGGCCCGCTGGGCGTTCACCGAAGTCGGTCTGCACCGACTGGAGCTGGGGCACGCGACCGGTCACGGCGCCTCCTGCCGGATCGCCGGGCGCTGCGGGTTCCGGTACGAGGGGACCCTGCGCGGGGCGATGTGGGAGGAGGGCCGCCGCGACGCCTTCCGCGACGCCCATCTGCACGCCCGCCTGGCGACGGACCCGGAGCCGGAGTTCCCGTGACGGCACGGAAAATGGCGGGCGGCGCGGGCCCCCTCCCGCGACGATGGAGCATGCGCCCTGACATCCCCGACGGTCCCGACAGCCCCGAACGCGCTGACGGCCCGGACGTCCTCGACAGCCCCGCCCGCCCGCAAGCCCCCGTCGGCTGGCATCTCACCCGTGACCTCGACGACTTCCTCGACCGGGCCGGAGACTTCCTCGCCTCCCGCCCGGCCCTGCACACGGTCCCGCTGACCGTCGTCGACAGCCTGCGGCGCAGGGGCCCGCACGTGTACGGCGACGAGGACCCCGTCTTCGGCGTGCTGGGCGGGGACGCCCCGGGCGACGGTGACGGCGACGCGGACGGTGACGGGGTTCGCGGGGTGTTCTTCCGCACGCCGCCGCACGGGATCTACCTCACGTCCCTGACGGAGGAGGAGGCCGACGCCCTCGCCGCGACGCTGGCCGCCGCCGGCCACCGGTTCCCCGGCGTCTCCGCCGACCGCGACACCGCGGCCGCGTTCGCCCGGGCGTGGAGCCGGCGAACGGACACCGCGTCCCGCCTGGCCCTACGACAACGCCTGTACCGACTCGAAGAGTTGACGCCGCCCGAGCCGGCCCCCGCGGGCCGGGCGCGGGTGGCCGCCGCGGCCGACCGGGACCTGCTCGTCCGCTGGTACGGGGAGTTCTCGGCCCAGGTCGGCGCGCACCCCAAGCAGGACGGCGGGGCCTGGGCCGACTCCCGTATCGCCTACGGCGGGATCACCCTCTGGGAGACACCCGACGGCGCGCCCGTCGCCATGGCCGGCGTCACCCTCGAGGTGGCCGGCCAGATCCGGGTGGCCCCCGTCTACACTCCGGCCGGGCTGCGCGGCCGTGGCTACGCGGGCGCGGCGACGGCCGAGGTGAGCCGCGCCGCGCTCGCCTCCGGCGCGGCGGAGGTTCTCCTCTTCACCGACCTGTCCAACCCGACGAGCAACGGCCTCTACCAGCGGATCGGCTACCGCCCGGTGGCGGACTTCGCGGTGCACGAGTTCACGTAGGAGCCGGGGCGCCCGCTTTCGGGTGAGAGAAGAGGGGCCTCCGACCCGCGGGAGGGCGCGTGAGCGCGGGTCGGGGAGACCGTGCCGCACCGCAGGCCCCGGAAGGCCATGGGGAGGTCCGCTTCGCGGACGCGGCCGCGGCGAAGGGCTGGGAGAACCTGGCTCAGCAGGCGGGTGAGAACACCTTTCGCGCCTGGACCGTCATGCGCGCTGATCCCGCACCGGCAGCTGAGACGTCCCGCCGTCACCGGCTCAAAGGCAGCCTGGCGCATGGCACTCACCGAGGGCGGATCTGTCAGCAGTGGCAGATCGAAGTGGCCGCGGCCGGACGTATCCGGTATCTCCTCGACACGTCTCGCGACACCTGCTGGATCACCTTTGCAGGGACAGGGCACCCGCGTGCCACCGACCGGCCCTGACCGGCCCTGACCGGCCCTGACCGGTCCAGGCCGGTCCAGGCCGGCCCTGACCGGCCCTGACCGGTCCTGAAGCCAGGATCAGGGCCACAGGAGGTCGGTGGACCAGGAGTCGCCCGAGCGCCGGTAGCTCAGGCGGGTGTGGCGGCGGGCGCCGTCGCCCTGGAAGAACTCCACCTCGTCCGGGCGCAGCCGGTACAGCGTCCAGGTCGGGGACTTCGCCGCCGGGTCGCGGCGGGCCTCTTCCCAGGCGGCCTCCGAGGCTCGCGCCAGCTCCTCGACCGAGGCCAGGATCTCGCTCTGCCTGCCGGTCAGGGCGGCCGCCAGGGCGCCCGTGGAGCGGGCGTGCAGGTCGGCCTGGGCCTCCTCGGAGGGCGCCGAGGTGACCGGGCCGCGCACCCGGACCTGGCGGCCGAGGACGGGCCAGTAGAAGGTGAGGGCCGCGTAGGGGCGGGCGGCGAGCTGGCGGCCCTTGCGGCTGGTGGCGTGGGACGCGAAGGACCAGCCGTCCGCGTCCGCGCCGTGCAGCATCACGACGCGGGCGTCCGGCAGGCCGTCCTCGTCGGCGGTGGCGAGGGTCGGGGTGTGCGGCTCCCGCTCGCCCGCCGCCACCGCCTCGGCGAGCCACCGCGTGAAGAGGGGGAGCGGTTCGGCGGGCGCCGCCTCCGGGTCGAAGGGCGGCAGCTCCGTCACCTCCGGGTCCCACACCCGCAGCGTCCTCAGCAGTTCGTGCAGATCCTTGGCCATGCACCGAGTATCCGGTCAGTGCCGGGCGAACTGGACCCCGGTCGGCTGCACCACGTTCGCCCGGACGGCGATCCCCTCGACGGTGTGCTGCTCGCCGTAGATGTCGGTGAGCCGGATCGGGCCGCCGCAGCCGGCGCCCTGCTCGGAGAGGAAGTAGTTGTAGCCGGTGCGCGCCAGCCGGGTCCAGCCCGCGCTCGTGCGGACCTCCAGACGGGCCAGCGGGTTGCGGTGGCCGATCGCCTGGATGCCGCACCAGTACTGGGTGGAACCGGTCTTGTAGCGGATCGAGACGGTGTCGGACGTGGCCGGGCTCAGCAGGCTCCAGGTGATCGGGATCCGGCCCGTCACGAGCGGCGCCAGCTTGGCGAAGGCCTGCTGACTGAGGTCGATCTGGCCGACCGCGCAGGGCGCCGGGCACTCGTTGGTGATGCGGACCGTCACGGACGCCCCGCTCGCCGCGCGGACGGACACGTACGCGCCGCACGCCTTCGACGTCTCGTAGTCGGCGGTGTTCATCGCCGCGGTCATGACGTCGGACGTCGGGCCGTAGGAGCAGGAGCCGTCGCCGTCGCCGATGTCGTAGGCGGTGGCGACCCCGGTGTAGGCGGTTCCGGGGCTGATGCGTCCGGCCGACGGCGCGGTGCCGGAGGCCGGGCGGGCGGCGGACCCGGCCGCGGGCCGCGAGGACGGCGTGGCCGAGGCGGTGGGCTTGCCGGTCGGGTTCGGACTGCCGGAAGCCCTGGGGGACTTCGACGACGACGGTGCGGGCGACGGCGACGCGGACGCGGACGCCGCCTGGCTCGCCGTGGGAGTCCCGCTCAGTCCGGCGCCGGCCGCCGGCTCGACCGTCCGTGCCCCGTCGTCGCCCCCGCCGCCGGGGCGGAAGGCCACGACCAGGGACACCAGGAGCGCGACGGCGGCCACGGCCACCAGGGCGACGACGGGGACGCGACGGCCCGAGCGCCGCTGCGGGCGGCGGGAACGTCGGTGCGAGGAGGGTGCCACGGAGGGATCCTTACGGGAGTCGGCGGAGCACGTCCGGCAGCCGGCTCCACAGAGGCGCGCCGCCTGCCGTCTCCCAGTGGCCGCCGGACGCGGAAAGGTTGCCGTCCGCCTTCTCCGCGCAGGGCCACGGGTCCGCCCAGGCGGACGGCGGTGAGGTGCCAGGCGGCCCGGATGGCCGGGGGCCACTCAGTCCCGCCCCAGCACCACCGTCCCCGAGGAGCAGAACCAGCCGCCGGTCGCCGAGGCCACGCCCAGGCGGGGCGGTTCGCCGTCGCGTCCGCGCGTCTGGCGTGCGCCCGCCTCGCCCCGCAGTTGCCGTACCGCTTCGACCAGCAGGAACAGGCCGCGCATGCCCGGGTGTTGGGCCGACAGTCCGCCTCCGTCCGTGTTCACGGGCAGCTCTCCGCCCGTCACCCGGAGCCTGCCCTTCTCCACGAACGGGCCGCCCTCGCCCTTGGCGCAGAAGCCCAGGTCCTCCAGCGTCACCAGGGTCATGTAGGTGAACGCGTCGTAGATCTCGGCGAAGTCCATCTCGTCCGGGCGCAGTCCGGCGCGTTCGAAGGCCAGACGGCCGCTCGTCGCCGCCGGGGAGAGCGTGAAGTCGTCCCACTCGGACATCGAGGCGTGCGACACGTGCTCCCCGGTCCCGAGGATCCACACCGGCGCGGTGCGGCAGTCGCGTACGTACTCCGCGGCCGCCAGCAGGACCGCCGCCCCGCCGTCCGAGCGCAGACAGCAGTGCAGTCTCGTGAACGGGTCGGCGATCATCGGGCCCGACAGGACGTCGTCGACCGTGATCGGGTCGCGGAACATCGCCTCGGGGTTGAGGGCCGCGTTCGCCCTCGTCTGCACCGCGACCTGCGCCAACTGCTCGATCGTCGTGCCGTACCGGTGCATGTGGCGGCGGGCGGCCATCGCGTACTTGGCGATCAGGGTGTGCCCGTAGGGGGCCTCGAACTGGAGCGGGCCGCCGGCGCCGAAGGCGAAGGCGCCGGTGCGGCGGCCCGCCCTGACGTCGGCCCGGGGCGTCGCGCCGTACGCCAGCAGGACGGCGTTCGCGTGCCCGGCGGCGATCGCGTCGGCCGCGTGCGCCGCCATGACCTCCCAGGTCGCGCCGCCCACCGAGGTGGAGTCGACCCAGGTGGGGCGCAGGCCCAGGTAGTCGGCCAGTTCGACCGGGGCGAGCGTGCCCAGGCCGGCGGAGGCGAAGCCGTCCACCGCCGCGCGTTCCAGCCCCGCGTCCGCCAGCGCCCGGCGGGCCGCCTGGGCGTGCAGGGCGTAGGGGCTCGCGTCGTCCACCCGACCGCAGTCGGAGAGCGCGACGCCGACGACGGCCACGTTTCGGGTTCCCGCTGCCATGAGAGGCCACCTCCCTCTGTGCATCTCGTTCCCGGACTCCTAATATGACGCACCGTCAGATCTGGAGGAAGGGGCGGCCATGGACCCCGGCTTCACCGCCGAACAGGACGAGATCCGCCGCACACTGCGCGAACTGCTCCACAAACGCTGCGGCCCCGAGGAGCTGCGCGCCGCCCTCGACACCCCCGCCGGACACGATGCCGCCCTGTGGACCGCCCTGGCCGAACAGCTCGGACTGCCCGGCCTCGCCCTCCCGGAGGCCTACGGCGGCGTCGGCTGCCCCACCACCGACCTCGCCCTCGCCGCCGAGGAAACCGGCCGGGTCCTCGCCCCCACCCCGCTGCTCGCGACCTCCGTCCTCACCGCACCCCTGATCCTCGCCCTCGGCTCCGACGCCCAGCGCGCCCGTCTGCTCCCGCGGATCGCCGACGGCACGCTGACCGCCGCCCTCGCCGTCCCCGCACCGGCCCTCGCCACCGCCCTCGCCCTGACCGGGGAGGGCGGCGACTGGTCCGGCGGGGGACGCGCGGGGGGCGTGCAGGCCCGGCCGGCCGACGGCGGCTGGCGGCTGTACGGGGAGGCCGCGCAGGTGCTCGACGGGCACAGCGCCGGGCTGCTCGCGGTCGCCGCGCACACCGGGGGATTCGTACGGTCGCGGACCCTGCTGTTCCTGGTGGCGGGGGACGCCGCCGGAGTCGTCCGGAACCGGCAGACCGCTCTCGACGCGACCAGGCCGCAGGCGCGCGTGCAGCTCCGGCACGTCGGGGCCGAGCTGCTGGGGGACGAGCGGGCCGACGTCCCGCACGCCCTGGCCGGCGCCGGCGACCGCGCCGCCGCCTTCCTCGCCTGCGAGGCCGTGGGGGCCGCCGGGCGGGTGCTGGAGCGGACCGTGGAATACCTCGGGCAGCGCGTCCAGTTCGGGCGGCCGATCGGCTCGTTCCAGGCGGTGCAGCACCGGCTGGCGGACGTCTACGTGCAGCTCCAGGCGGCCCGGTCCGCCGCCTACTACGCCGCGTGGGCGACCGGCGCGCCCGGCGGCGGGGAGGAACGCGTCGGCGGGCTCGCGCTCGCCCAGGCCTTGGAGGCGCTGCGTCTCGCCGCCGCCGAGGGCGTCCAGCTGCACGGCGGAATCGGTTTCACCTGGGAGCACGAGGCCCACCTGTACTTCAAGCGGGCCGCGGGCGACGAGCTGCTGTTCGGGCCCGTACACCGGCTGCGTGCCCACGCCGCCGAGCGGGCGGCCCTGTTCACACGGACGGAGGTGACGGTGTGATCGGCGTCCGGGTGGTGCAGAAGGTCTCCTCGACGCGCGCCTTCGCGAAGGTCGCCCCGCGGGTGATCCCCGCGCTCGACCGGGCCGTCCACCGGCTCACCCGGGGCAAGGTGCTGCTCAGCGCCCAGATGCTGCCGGGGGTGATCCTGACCGCCACCGGGGCGAGGAGCGGTGCGCCCCGCCGGACGCCGCTGGCCTGCATGCCCGAGCCCGGCGGCCGGAGCTGGCTCCTCGTCGGCTCCAACTTCGGGCGCACCGGGCACCCCGCCTGGACGGCCAACCTCCTCGCCCACCCCGACGCCGAGATCAGCTGGAAGGGCGCCGACGTCCCGGTCAGAGCACGGCTCCTGGCGGGGGAGGAGCGGGCGGCGGTGTGGAAGGAGCTGCTGGCTTTCTGGCCCCCGTACGCGACGTACCAGGCGCGGGTGGAGCGCGAGATCCGGGTCTTCCGGCTCACGCCGAGAACCCCTGAGCCGCCTGACCGGCCCGCCTGACCCGCTCGATCCCGGCGTACCGCCCTAGAACGCCCGCTGGATCAGCAGGAACGCCCCGATGCCCAGCATCGCCGCGCCCGAGGTGCGGGTCACCGCGCGGGCCGCCGCTGGGCGGGCGCCCAGCAGCCTGCGGGCCAGGACGCCCACCGTCAGGTAGACGGCGGCGCAGCACGCCATGTGCAGCACGCCGAGGACGGCCGTCTGGGCGGCGACCGGGAGACGGCCGCCCCCGGCGACGGCGCCGGTCCCCGCCCCGTCTCCCGTGGCGAGGAACTGCGGCAGCACCGAGAGGTAGAGGAGCAGGCCCTTGGGATTCAGCCCGCTGATCGTGGCCCCGCGCAGGAACACCCGCGTCCCGCCCGCCGCGCCGGTCGCGTCCGGGTGGACCTCCGCACCGGCCTGCGGGATCCCCGGCCGGCGCAGCACCCCCCAGCCCAGCCACACCAGGTAGGCCGCGCCCGCCGCCGTCAGGCCGGTGAGCAGGGCGGGCGAGCCCGCGACCAGGACGGCGAGGCCCGCCGCCGCCAGCGCCGTGTGCAGGGCGTACCCGCTGACCAGGCCGGTCACCGCCGCGCCGACCGAGCGGCCGCGCAGCCCCGCGGAGATCACGTAGGCCCAGTCGGCGCCCGGCACGCAGACCAGCAGCAGGTCGACGGCGAGGAAGGAGATCAGCGTTGCGGAGTCCATGACGGGGACATTAGGCGCGATGCGGCCGAAAGTGTTCCCGATGTTTTCACGGAACACGGTGATATGAGGGAAGATTCGCCTCATGGACGACGTCGACCGGAAGATTCTTGCCGAGCTCCAGCAGGACGGGCGGCTGACCGTGACCGAGCTGGCCGCGCGGGTGCGGCTGAGCGTCTCGCCGTGCCACCGGCGGCTGCGGGAGCTGGAGCGGTCCGGGGCGATCAGCGGCTACCGGGCGACGGTGGAGCCGGCCGCCGTCGGGCTGACCTTCGAGGCCCTGGTCTTCGTCTCCATGCGGCAGGAGGACCGGGACACGGTCGCCGAGTTCGAGCGGGCGGTGGGCGAGGTGGAGCACGTGCTGGACGCACAGCGGCTGTTCGGTGAGCCCGACTACCTGCTGCGGGTGGCCACCGCCGACCTCGCGGCCTTCCAGCGGCTCTACGACGAGCGGCTCGCCACGCTGCCGGGCGTGCAGCGGCTGACGTCGACGCTGGTCATGAAGCACGTGGTGAAGGACAGGGCGCTGCCCGCATAGCGCGACAGGCGGCGGCCCGACCGGACGAAGGACCGGTGAACCGCCGCCCGACAGACAGGACTTGAGCGTAAGAGTGGTGCGCCGTCGCAGGCTTCGCCGCTATTTCGTCGGCTTCTTCCCGGTGATGCCCAGGTGCACCAGCAGCGCCAGGTTCGGCTTGAGCTCAGCCTGCTTGACGCCCCACGTCTGAAAGCCCTTCTGGTGCGAGGCGACGGCCGCGAGCATCGCGACGAGCGCTCCGGCGACCGCGGCCGGGTTCACGTCCTTGTCGACCCGGCCCTTGGACTGCAGCTCCGCGACCGCGTCCGAGAGGGAGTTGTTCACCGAATTGAGGATCTTCATGCGGAGTTTGTAGAAGCGCTTGTCGCCTTCGGCCGCGCCCAGGTCGACGACGCGCAGGATCGCGTCGTTCTTCCGCCAGAACTCCAGGAAGCCGTCCACGAGTTCCTGAGCGGTCTGCCAGCCCGCCTTGCCGACCCAGGAACGCCCGGCGACCAGATCGGTCAACTCGGCCCCCTCCGCGGCCATTTGCTCGGCGATCTCCAGGACGGCGCCCTCGACGTCCGGGAAGTACTGGTAGAAGGTCGCGGGTGAAGTGCCCGCCTTCCGGGCGACATCGATGACCTTGACGTCCCGGTAGGGAGAGGAGCTGAGCATCTCGCTGAGGCAGTCGAGCAGCTTCTGCCGCGTCGCCTGCCCGCGCCGACCGGCCACGCGGCCGTCGACGGTACGCACTTGTCCTGTCATGCCGTCAGCTTACCGAGGGGTGATGGGAGCGCGATTCGGCCGACTGCAAATGGGGTGCGCGGGGGCGCGGAGGCGGCTGTGCCTGGTCTGCGGGTTGCGTGAAGCGCCGTTAGTTTGGCTCCATGGCCGAAAACAGGGCATCGGTGTACGCAGAGGGCGTCCCCTGCTGGGTGGACGCGCAGCTCCCCGACGTGGACGCGGGCAAGCGGTTCTACGGTGAGCTCTTCGGGTGGACCTTCGAGGAGCGCCCGGAAGGCCTCGGGCACTCCGTGTGGGCCGAGCTGGACGGCGAGCCCGTCGCCGCGCTGGCCCACAAGGCCGACGGCCGGATGCCCACCGTCTGGACCGTGTACTTCGCCACCCCGGACGCCGAGGCGACCTCCCGGCGGATCCAGATGGCCGGCGGCCAGCTCGTGACGGCCCCGATGCCGGTGGGCCGCCTGGGGGTCGCCGCCCTCGCCGCCGACCCCGAGGCCGCCGTCTTCGGGCTCTGGCAGTCCGCCGACCACCCGGGCTTCGGCGTCCGCCACCGGGCCGGCGCCTTCGCCTGGGCGCAGCTCTACGCCCGGGACACCGAGGCCGCCAACACGTTCTACGGGCATCTCTTCCACGAGGCGCTCTTCGGCCCCGGCGCGGCCCCCGACTTCGGCCGCGCCCCGGTCGCGGACGTCTTCCCGGAGATGATGCCGCCGCACTTCCTGGTCCACTTCGGCGTGGAGGACTGCGAGGCGGCGCTGGGGGCGGTGATGCGGCTGGGCGGGCGGGTGCAGGCGGGTCCGTTCACCGCCTCGTACGGCACGGTGGCCGTCGTCACCGACAATCAGGGGGCGTCGTTCGCACTGTTGCAGCGTTGAACGGGGGTGCCGGACAGCCTTCTCACCGGCGGGTTCGTCCCGCGGTGAGGATTTTTTGCCCGCATATGGAATGAGACACCCCGATTGGCCCCGGGTTCGCAACCGGCCGTCCGGCCAGGAAGAATCGGGGTGCGTGCCGCCACGGCGGTGCGGTGGTGAGACGCTGCACGGGGCCGTGTACACAAGTGGGTGGCGCGGCCCGTACGGGGAGGTGGCAGGCAAGTGGTGGATCAGCTGACGCAGCACGATCCTCGACGGATCGGGCCGTTCGAGGTGCTGGGACGGCTGGGTGCCGGCGGCATGGGGCTGGTCTATCTGGCACGTTCGGCCTCGGGCCGGCGCGTGGCGATCAAGACGGTCCGCACGGAGCTCGCCGAGGACCAGCTCTTCCGCGTGCGCTTCACGCGCGAGGTGGAGGCGGCCAGGGCGGTCTCCGGCTTCTACACGGCCGCGGTCGTCGACGCCGATCCGCGTGCCGCCGTGCCCTGGCTGGCCACCGCGTACGTCCCCGCGCCCTCCCTCGAAGAGATAGTGAACGACTGCGGGCCGATGCCGGCCCAGGCGGTGCGCTGGCTGGCGGCGGGCGTCGCGGAGGCCCTCCAGTCGATCCACGGCGCGGGGCTGGTCCACCGTGACCTGAAACCGTCCAACGTGCTCGTGGTGGAGGACGGCCCCCGGGTGATCGACTTCGGCATCGCGTCCGGCGTCTCGAACACCCGTCTGACGATGACCAACGTGGCCGTCGGCACCCCCGCCTACATGTCGCCCGAGCAGGCGAAGGACTCACGCAGCGTGACCGGCGCGAGCGACGTCTTCTCGCTCGGCTCGATGCTCGTCTTCGCCGCCACCGGACACCCGCCCTTCCACGGCGCCAACCCGGTCGAGACGGTCTTCATGCTGCTGCGCGAGGGCCCGGACCTGGAGGGACTCCCCGACGAGCTGCGTCCGCTCATCGAGTCCTGTATGCAGATGGACGCCACGGCCCGCCCCAACCCGGCCGACCTGCAGGCCCAGCTCGCCCCCCACCTCTTCGGCTCCGGCTCCGACGACAGCGGCACCGCGTCGGCGTGGCTGCCCGAGAAGGCGGTCGCCCTCATCGAGACGCGCCGTGGCGGCCGGCAGGCGAAGCCGGCTCCGGTGAGCCCGCGCGGTGGCGGTGGCGGTGGTGGTGGTGGCGTGGGGCTCGGCCGGGGCAACATGCCGGCCGTGCCGCCCCCGCCGTCCCACGATCCTGTGGTGCTCGCCCGGACGGCCCAGCCGCCCGTGGCCGTCGGCGCCCCCGACACCGGTCCCGTCCGGCTGGCGGGCGCGGCCGTGCCGATCGGGCCCGGGCCGCGCGTCGCCGACGTGCGCGCCACGGCCGCCGTGAAGGCGCCGGTCGCCGAGCCCGGCCTGGTCGCCAACTGGTCCCGCCTGCACGCCGGCGTCAACGGCGCCGACACGGCCGTCCCGGCCGCCCAGGGCGCGCCCGCGGAGACCCCGGCGGGCTGGCGGCCCTGGCGGTTCCGCATGTCGAACGACGTGTGGGGGACCCCCGCGGTGGCCGGCGACCTGGTGTACGTCACCTCCTTCGAGGTGCACGCCCTGGACGTGGCCACCGGCCGGCGCCGTTTCAAGACCCGGGACGTGGCCTGGTCGATGGCGGTCGCGGACGGCCGCGTGCACGCCTCCGACGGGCCCACGCTGTTCGCCCTCGACGCCCGCGAGGGGGCCGACCTGTGGCGGCTGTCGACGGAGGCCTGGGTGTACTCGCTCAAGGCCGACCGGGGCACGGTCGTCACCGGCACGCGCGGCGGCGGCGTCCAGGGCTGGGAGGCCTCCAACGGGCGCAAGCTCTGGGAGATCTCCGGTTGCCAGACCGACTTCGAGTCCCCGGAGGCCGGCCCGGTCCTGCACGAGGGCACGGTCTTCGTCTGGCAGGACGCCCGGCTCAGAGCCCTGGACGCCCGCACCGGCGAGGAGCGCTGGTCGTACCCCATCGGCGACACCGCCTCCTGCGCCGGCGTCCCGGTCCGTGTCACCCCCGCCTCCGACGGCTACGTCTATCTCTCGGCCGGCACCCGCGTTCTCGCCGTCGACATCGCGAGCGGCATGGTGCGCTGGCACTTCGAGGCGCCGGCGGTCTTCCTGTCCCCGCCCGCCTTCGTGCCCGGCCCGGCGGTCACCGGCGGCGGCGTCTACCTCGCCGACTACCTCGGCACGGTGTACGCCATCGACGCCACCGACGGCCGCGACCGCTGGCGCATCGCCACGGAGGCACGCTCCTGCGTGGACCCCGTGCTGGTGGCCGCCGGCCACGTGCACGTCGGCAGCGGCAAGGGGCTCTACACCCTGGACGCGGTCACCGGCACGCCCAAGTGGCGCTTCCAGGCGGGCGGCGACATCGTGGGCGCCCCGGCGGTCGCGGAGGGCCGGATCCACTTCGGCTCGACGGACCACCTGCTGTACACCCTGAAGGCCGACGACGGCCGGCTGCGCTGGAAGCTGGCGACCGGCGGCGAGATCACCGGCTCCCCGGTGGTCCGCGACGGCGTCGTGTACGCCTGCAGCAAGGACCGCTGCGTCTACGCGCTCGACGCGGAGAAGGGCACCGGCACCGCGCGGACGGCGTGAGCCGGTCGTCCCCACGGCGGCGGCGGCCGCCACCGCCGGGGACGGGCCGGTGCCCCGGCGGTGACATGGCTGTGACAGGCATTGCTTACGCTGTCCTTATGGATCGACGGGGGCACGGACTCAGGTTCACCGCGGTGGCGGTGTTCGTCGTACTGGCGCTGACCGGCTTCTCGTCGGGGAGGCACCACGGCCACGGCAGCAGTCACAGCGGCGGCGGGTGCAGCAGTTCGGGCCAGGACCACGACAGCTCGTCGTCGAGCGGCGGCACCTCCGGATCGCGCTACCACGACTACGACGATGACGACGACTACACGGGCGGCGCCTCGGGCAGCGGCGGGTCGTCCAGCTCGTCCAGCTCGTCCACGGCGCTCCAGGACGCCACCGTCCGCCTGATCGACTGCGCGACGCCGAGCAGGGCCTACGCCACCGTCGAGGTCGCCAACCCGAACGCGACCGGCGCCCGCTTCACCGTGACCGTCGCCTTCCTCGACGCCCGGTCAGAGCGGGTGGAGGAGGGGACCGAGGACGCGTACGTCGCCGGGAACGACACGACGACGGTCCAGGTCGACCTGTCCTCCCCGGGCGACGCGGCGAAGGTCGATCACTGCGACCCGGAACCCCACGCACCGGCGGACTGACCGGACGCCTCTCACGGGACCGACGCCTCCGCCACAGGCACGTCCGCCCCCACCGTCTTGCCCAGGGGCAGCCGGGGAGCCGACCCCCACCGCACGGCCAGCGCGTCCACCAGGAGCAGTCCTCGACCGGACCCGCCCTCGGGGCACGGCGAGGGCGCGACGGCGGGCGGCCGGCTCGCGGAGGCGGCGTCGGCCACCTCGACACGGACCAGGCCCGCGGCGGCGTCGAAGGCGAGCCGGAGGCCGAAGTCCCTCGGTGCGGGCGGTGGCCATCGGGCAGGACGCGGCGCACGTGGTGCCGGGCCTGTTGCAGACGTGCTGCCCCACGGTGGTCAGCGGATCCTCAGAAGCCCGGAACGCTGCGTACGTTCCGCTCAGCGACATCGGGCAGGAACCGCGCGACAGTGACGAAATCGGCGTCGTCGTGCAGGACGACCAGGCCATGGTGCGCGGCGGTGGCACAGATCATCAGGTCGAGTGGGCCGGCCGCGCCGAGGGCTCCTCGCTCGGCGAGCGTGTACTGGGCCGCGTCGACCCAGTCCCACAACCGCTTCGGCAGCGGCACGTCAGGGTAGAGATCGGTGAACATCTGCCCCATGGCCTCGTACTCCACGGCGTCGCGGGCCGAGCGCCGGAACTCGGCCCGCTGGGCGGCGCACGAGCCGATGGCCCGGAGCGTGGTGGTCTCCAGCCACGCGTCCCTCAGCTGCTCCTCACGCAGCAGGCGCCACAGGCCCGAGGAGTCGAGCAGGTAGTGGATCACGCACCGCCCTGCTTGTCCTCGGCGCGGTGCCGCTGCCAGCCGTCGTGGTCCCACTGCTGGGCGGCGCGGAAGTGCTTGGCCACGAGTGCGGCCCGCTCATGGCGTTCGGCGTACTCGCGGAGGGCAGCATTGACCACGTCCTTCTTGGTGCCGCCGCCGGCGACGCGCATGGCCTTCTCCAGGGCGTCGTCATCAAGATCGATCGTCGTCACGCTCATACTGGACTCCTTTATTCAAGAGCAACATCGATTGTATATATCCACCGCCGATCTGTGCGCTTCATCCGGAATCCGCTCACCGAACCCGGGGCTTCCCGCCCGACCGCTTCCCGAACAACTCCGCCTGCTCCTCGCCCCGCAGATTCCCCAGGGCGATGAGATGCGGCGCCTGGGCCCAGCCCGCCCCGCGGGCCGCCTCCGTCGCCGACCACAGGGCCCGTACCGTGCCCTGGACGCCGGTGGTCGGGTACGCGGCGACGATCGTGGCGCAGGCGGTGGCGGCCCCCAGTGCCTCGCCGGGGTCGGTGAGTTCGGAGACCAGGCCGACAGCGTGGGCCCGCCGGGCGGAGATCCGTTCGGCGGTGCCCATCAGCATCATGCGGGCGGCCTCGCCGTACGGCATCCGCTGGGCCATCAGGACGGACTCGTAGGCGCTGACCATGCCGTACGTGGTGTGCGGGTCGAAGAAGACGGCGTCCGCGCCCGCGACGACGAACTCGCACTCGCCGAGCAGATAGAAGGCGCCTCCGCAGGCCATGCCCTCCACGGCGGCGACGACCGGCTTCCACAGGTCGTTCGCCTTGGGGCCGACGGTGAGCAGCGGATCGTCCTGCATGTAGGGGGAGCCGGGCTGCGGCACGACGGCGTCCCGGTCGATCCCGGTGCAGAACGCCCGCCCTCCGGAGCCGGTCAGGACGACGGCCCGGACGCGGTCGTCGAAGCGCAACCGCCGCCAGACGTCCCGCAGTTCGTCGGCCGTCGCGAGGTCGATGGCGTTGAGCTTCTCCGGCCGGTCGAGGGTGACGACGGCGACGCCGGTGTCCTCGTCGGCGTCGAGGCGGACGCTCACGGCCGCTCCAGGATCCACTGCGGGAGCCCGTCGCCGTCGAAGACGACCTGCACGCGGGCGCCGATGCGGACCCGGTCGGGGGGGAAGGAGTCCAGGGCCGCCCCCGGTCCGCTCACCAGGTTTCCGACCAGCCGTATCCGGGGCGACTCGGCCAGCTCCACGACGATCACGTTGTAGGGGGCGTGCGCCGCGTACTCCGGCAGCAGGGGCGGGTGCGGGACGACGTAGGACCAGATCCGCCCGCGTCCCGAGACCGGCCGCCACTCGCTCGCGAAGGACTGGCAGTGCGGGCAGCAGGGGCGGGGCGGGAAGCGGGGCTCGTCGCAGTCGGCGCAGGCCTGGACGCGGAGCTCGCCCCGGGCGGCGTACCGCCAGAAGGGCGCGCCGTCGGGGTCGGTGACGGGGGTGAGCATCGTGGGGTCAACTCCTCGCACTGTCAGTTCCTGAGCAGCAGGGCGGACGTCGGGACGCCTTCGCCGGCGGTGACGAGACAGGCGGCGGCGTCCGGCACCTGGGCGGTGCTGGTCCCGCGCAGTTGCCTGACGCCTTCGTTGATCAGGTTGAAGCCGTGCACATAGGCCTCGCTCAGCCCGCCCCCGGCGGTGTTCAGGGGCAGCCGTCCGCCGATCTCCAGGGCGCCGCCCTCGGTGAAGGCGCCTCCCTCGCCGCGTCCGCAGAAGCCGTATCCCTCCAGGGAGAGCGGCACGAGGGCGGTGAAGGCGTCGTAGATCTGGGCGACGTCGACGTCGGCGGGGGTGAGGTCGGCGTGCTTCCACAGGTGCCTGGCCGCGGTCCAGGCGGGGCCGGTGAGGGGGTCGTCGTTCCAGTAGTTGACCATGCCGTGGTGCTGGGCGGGCAGGCCCTGGGCGGCCGAGTGCACGTAGACGGGCCGTCGCCGGCAGTCCCGGGCCCGTTCCCTGCCGACGATCACGCAGGCCAACGCGCCGTCCGTCTCCAGGCAGTTGTCGTAGAGGCAGAGCGGCTCGCTGATCCAGCGGGCGGTCATGTACATCTCGCGGGTGAGCGGACGTTCGTACATGATCGCCGCCGGGTTCTGGTTGGCCCGGTTGCGGCAGGCGAGGGCGACGTTGAAGAGGTGGTCGCGGGTCGCGCCGTACTCGTGCATGTAGCGGCGGGCCAGCATGGCTATCTCGTCGGCGGGCCGCAACAGCCCGAAGGGCCGGGTCCACTGGGCCGGGGTGGGCAGTTGGACGGCCGTGTTCGTCCACGGGCGGGGTCCGCTGCCCCGCTTGCGCGAGCGCCAGGCCACGCCCACCGTCGCCTGTCCGGCGGCGATCGCGGCGGCGAGGTGCGCGACGGTGGCGCACGAACCGCCGCCGCCGAAGCCCACCTTGCTGAAGAAGGTGAGGTCGCCGAAGCCGACGGCCTTGGCGAGTTCGACCTCGTCCGTCTCCTCCATCGTGTAGCTGGCGAGCGCGTCGACCTCGCCGGGCGCGATTCCGGCGTCGTCGAGGGCGGCGAGGACGGCCCGGCAGGCGAGCGTCTTCTCGGACTCGGGAAGGTGCTTGGCGAAGGGGGTCTGGCCGATGCCGACGATGGCGGTGGCGTCCTTGAGGGTCACGCTGCGCGCACCTCCGCGATGCGATATGGCGGCTGACAGTCCGTCAGGCTACCGCTAATCTGACGGGTAGTCAGCTACTGGCGGGGAGGCTCGTAATGCGCGGTGACGTGGAGTGGGGCAGCATTCCGGGCCTGGTGCGCGCGGCCGCCGAGCGGTACGCCGACGCCGAGGCGGTGGTGGAGGGCCGCACCCGGATCTCGTACGCCGAACTGGGCGCCCGCGTGGAGCGCGCGGCGGCGGCCTGTCTGGCGAACGGCGTCGAGGCGGGCGACCGGGTCGGCGTCTGGGCCCCGAACAGTTCCGAGTGGATGGTCGCGGCCCTGGGCGCGGTGTCGGCCGGCGCGGTGCTGGTGCCGGTCAACACGCGCTTCAAGGGCGCCGAGGCGGCGGACGTGCTGCGCCGGAGCGGTGCCAGGCTGCTGTTCATCACCGGTACGTTCCTCGGGACCTCGTACGTGGCGTCGCTGCGGCGCGCGGCCGGGGAGGGGCCCGGGGCGGGGCCGCTGGCGGGTCTGCCCGCGCTGGAACAGGCGGTCGTGCTGTCGGACGACGCCCCGGTCGGCTTCCGCACCTGGAAGGACTTCCTGGCGAGCGGAGAGGGCGTGGGAGGGGCGCAGGTCCGCCGGCGCGCGGACGCGGTGCGCGGGGACCAGCCCTCGGACATCGTCTTCACCTCGGGCACCACGGGCCGCCCCAAGGGCGCGGTGATCACCCACGCGCAGACCCTGCGCGCCTACGGGATCTGGAGCGACCTCGCGGGTCTGCGGCGCGGCGACCGCTACCTGATCGTCAACCCCTTCTTCCACACCTTCGGCTACAAGGCGGGCGTGATCGCCTGTCTGATGCGGGGCGCGACGATGATCCCGCAGCCGGTGTTCGACGTGGACGCGGTGCTGGCGCACGTGGCCTCGGAACGGGTGTCGGTGCTGCCCGGCCCCCCGACGCTCCACCAGTCCCTCCTGGACCATCCCGCCCGCGACCGGTACGACCTCTCGGCGCTGCGGCTGGTGGTGACGGGCGCGGCCGTGGTCCCGCTGCGCCTGGTGGAACGGCTGCGCGGCGAACTCGGCGTCGAGACCGTGCTGACGGCCTACGGCCTGTCGGAGGCGAGCGGCATCGTCACGATGTGCCGGCGGGGCGACGCGCCGGACGTCGTCGCCGCCACCTCGGGCCGGGCGATCCCGGGCACCGAGGTGAAGGTGGTCGACGACAGCGGCGCGGAACCGGCCCCGGGCAGGCCGGGCGAGGTGCTCGTGCGGGGCTTCACCGTCATGCGCGGCTACTACGAGGACCCGGCGGCGACGGCGCAGGCGCTGACCCCGGACGGCTGGCTGCGCACCGGGGACGTGGGCGTCCTGGACACCGAGGGCAACCTCCGCATCACCGACCGGATCAAGGACATGTTCATCGTCGGCGGCTTCAACGCCTACCCGGCGGAGATAGAGCAACTCCTCGGGCTGCACCCGGACGTGGCCGACGTCGCCGTGATCGGCGTCCCCGATCCCCGTCTGGGCGAGGTGGGCAGGGCGTACGTGGTCCGGCGGGCGGGCGCGGTGTCGACGGCCGACGACCTGATCGCCTGGGCCCGCCGCGAGATGGCGAACTACAAGGTGCCCAGGTCGGTGGAGTTCGTCCGCGAACTGCCCCGCAACGCGAGCGGCAAGGTGCTGAAGGGGGAGCTGCGGGGGCGGGAGGGACATCACTCCAAGGGGTGAAAAGGGCAGGAACCCCCCAGTGCATCAATGCTTGCGTTAATTTCCCTGGCCTGGACACGAGGGAGTACGAATCCGGTTCCCCGTACGCCTCGGCCGCGGCGGCGCCCCCTCCGCGCCGCCGCGGCCGATCCCCGCCGGGTGTGGCTCGTGTCAGGCCTTCGGTCAGGCCTTCTCGTCGGTCGCGTGGAAGTCGGCCGGCTCGTTCAGCGGCTCGGTGGTGGCGTGGAAGTCCTTGGCGGCGATCTCCTCGCCCGCCGCGTCCGCGGCCGGTCGGGTGTCGGCGATGACCGCCGGGGTCTCCGCCTTCTCGCTCGTCGCGTGGAAGTCGGCGGGCTTGACGGCGCCGGTGTTGTCGGCCATGAAGTGACTCCTAGGAAAAGAAAAGAAGCGGTGACGCAACGGATGGGAGCGGGAGCCGCCCGGCAGTACCCCCGTGGATTGCCGGGCGGTTCCCGCACGGCCGTTCACCTTGGGCGGCGTCCTGTGGCCTGATCCACAAAACCCCGCTCAGCGACGCGGCCGTCGCACCGAGCCGTCTGCCCCCCGACGCGACGGTCCGGCACCACAGACGGTGCCGCACGGCGATAAACGAATGATGAACGCCCCCGCGCGGCCCCTCACCCGACCGGCGCCGAGGCCAGCAGCGAGCGTACGTCCGCCGCCTCCGGCGACTTCAGTGCCTCGAACGCCGTCAGGGCCTCCTGCCAGCACACCCGCGCCCGGTCGAGCTGGCCGACGCCGTGCAGGCCCCGGCCGAGGGCGGTCAGGACGTTGGCGCGCCGCCAGTCCCCGCCGATGCCGTGCAGGACGGCGAGGGCCTGCTCCGCACAGGCGGCGGCGCGGGCCGGGGCGTGGTCGGCGAGATGGAGCTCGGCGAGCCGGAAGAGGGTCATGCCGTGCCACAGCTGCTGCCGGGCGTCCTGGAACATGCCGAGCGCGTCGGTCAGCGCCTCCAGCGCCAGAGCGATCTCCCCGGCGCTGGTCAGCGCCAGCCCCAGGGCGTACTTCCCGTTGGCCAGGCGCAGGGCCATGCCGGTGTCGTCGCGCTCGTAGAGGGCGACGCCCTGCCGGGCCAGGGAGACGGCGCTGTCGACGCGGCCGGTCGCCAGATGGACCCGGGACAGGTTGCACAGCGCGCTGGCCTCGCCCGGCGAGTTCCGGTCGGCGCGGAACGCGGCCAGCGCCTCGGTGAGGTGCTGCTCCGCCTCGTCGTGCCGGCCGGTGTAGAGGGCGATGATGCCCTGCTGGTTGGGCGCCTGGGCGCAGACGACCGGGTCCCCGGCGGCCAGGCCCAGTTTCAGCGCCGCACCCGCCTCACGGTCCGACTCGGAGAACTGGCCCGACACGCCCAGGAGGTGACTGTGCATCAGACGGGCCCTGCCCTCGGCGTAGGCGTCCCCGGTCCGCTGTGCGGCCGTGACCACCGCGGTGGCCGCCAGCACGTACTGGCGTGAGCTGATCCCCGACTCCCCGAGGTCGACGGCCGCGAAGAGCAGGTCGGCCGCGCGCCGCAGCATGCCCGCCGTGCCGGCCTGCTGCACCGCCGCCAACAGTCCGCTCGCCTCGGCGAACAGCCAGTCCAGCGCCTGGGCCCGGTCCGGGAACTCCAGGCCCGGGTAGCTGCCGCGGCTCAGGTGGTCCAGCACCCGCTCCCCGGGCCGCTCGATCGCGTAGACGCCCGTCGCGGTCGACAGGTAGAAGTCCAGCAGCCGCGACATCGCCGCCTCCGTCCGCCGCTGGCCGAGAGGCGCGGGTGACAGTCCGACGCCGGCCGACTCCTCGTCCCGTTCCGCGCACGACCGTGCGTACAGGCGCACCAGGTCGTGGTAGCGGTAGCGGCCCGGCGCGGCGGACTCCAGGAGGGAGGTGTCCACCAGGGATTCCAGCAGGTCCTCGGTGTCCTCCGGTGGCAGGTCCAGGACGGCGGCGGCCGCCGCGAGGGAGATGTCCGGGCCGTCCGCCAGGCCCAGCAGGCGGAACGCGCGGGCCTGGGCCGGCTCCAGCGCGCCGTAGCCGAGCTCGAAGGTCGCCTTCACGGCGAGGTCGCCGGCCTGGAGCTCGTCCAGTCTGCGCCGCTCGTCGGCGAGCTTCGCCGCCAGCACGGACACCGTCCAGGTGCGGCGGGCCGCGAGGCGGGACGCGGCGATGCGGATGGCCAGCGGCAGGAAGCCGCAGGCCGCCACCACGTCCAGGGCGGCCTTGCGCTCCGACGCCACCCGCTCCTCGCCGACGATCCGGGTGAACAGGGCCAGCGCCTCGTCCGGGGACATCACGTCCAGGTCGACGAGATGGGCGCCCGCCAGGTCGACCATCCGCACCCGGCTGGTGACCAGCGCCGCGCAGCCCGCCGTGCCCGGCAGCAGGGGCCGCACCTGCGCGGCGTCCCTCGCGTTGTCGAGCAGGACCAGGACCCGGCGTCCGTCCAGCACGGAGCGGTACAGCGCGGCCCGTTCCGCGAGGGAGTCCGGTATCGCCGAGTCGGCCGTGCCGAGCGCCCGCAGGAACGAGCCGAGCACGGTCTCCGGCTCGGCCGCCCGCGCCCCCGCCCCCTGGAGGTCGACGTACAACTGTCCGTCGGGGAAGGCGGAGCGCGCCTGGTGGGCGAGGTGCACGGCGAGGGTCGTCTTGCCGACGCCCCCGATCCCGGCCAGCGCGGAGACGGCCATGACCCGGCCGGCCCCGTCGTCGTCGCCCGGCCCGGACGCCGCCGCGAGGACCTCGCTCAGCTCCCGCACGAAGGCGGAGCGCCCGGTGAAGTCGGGCACCGTGGCCGGGAGCTGGGCGGGCCGCACCCGCACCACCGTGGGCTGCTCGGCCGGCGCGGACGGCTCGGCCAGCTCCGGGTCGGCCTGCAGGATGCGGCGCTGCAGCTCCCGCAGTCCCGCCCGCGGGTCCACCCCCAGCTCGTCCGCCAGCAGCCGCCGGGTGTCCGCGTACACCGCGAGCGCCTCCGCCTGCCGGCCGCTGCGGTACAGCGCCAGCATCAGCAGCTCGCGCAGCCGTTCGCGCAGCGGATAGGCCGCCGTCAGCGCGGTCAGCTCCGAGACCGCCTCCGCGTGGCAGCCCTGCTCCAGGTCCATGTCCAGCCGGGCTTCCAGCAGCCCGAGCCGCCACTCCTCCAGCCGGACGCGCTGGGCCTCCGCGTAGGGCCCGGGGACGCCGGCCAGCGCCTCGCCGTCCCACAGGGCCAGCGCCCGGTTCAGCACCTCCCGGGCCCGGCCCAGGTCGCCGGCCGCCCTCGCCTTCTCCGCCTCGGCCGCGCGCTCCTGCGCCTCGGTCAGGTCCAGCGCGCCCTCGCCCAGCCCGCGTACCGCGTAGCCGCCCGACTCGCTCACCAGGACGCCCGGGTCCAGCGCCTTGCGCAGCCGGGAGGCGTACGTCCGCACCGCCGCCAGCGCCTGCGAGGGCGGGTCGTCGCCCCACAGGGCGTCGATCAGCTCGGCGGCCGTGGCGGTCCGGCCCTCGCGCAGCAACAGGGCGGCCAGCAAGGCGCGTTGCTGGGGCGAGCCGGTGGCCAGCTGTTCGTCGCCGCGCCGGGCGCGCACCGGACCGAGCACATCGAAGCGCAGCGCGGCCGGCTCCCCGGAGGAACCGGGGCGCCTCTGCTGCGGCACACGTGGGCCGCCGTGCTCTGCGCGGTCGTCCATCAGGGCTCCCTTTAGGCATCCGAAGTACCAGCCCAGTTTGCCCTGTCCGCGCCGGGACCGTCAGCTGCGCGAGACGCCGATCACAGCTCGGCTCACGGGAGTTCGCCGCCTCGCGCGCGCCGCGGGCGCCCATCCGCGCACAGTCGATCGCCGGCGGACGCCCCAGGCTGGCTGACGGGCCGTCAGATCGGCGCTACCGTGCCTTCATGGACACCTCAGCGACCGCCTCGCCCGCCGCCTCGCCGGCCACCGCACCGCTCCCGCTGATCATCTCCGTCGACGACCACACCGTGGAGCCGGGCACCGTCTGGCAGGACCGCCTGCCGAAGAAGTACCTCGACGTCGGCCCGCGCACAGTCCGCGCGCCGCTGAAGGAGATGACCTTCCTCGGCGGCCGCTTCAAACCCGTCATGGGCGAGCCCGGCGACGAGGGCCCGGTCGGCGACTGGTGGGTCTACGAGGACCTGCGGCGCCCCCTCACCCGACTGGACACCGCCGTCGGCTTCAGCCGGGACGAGATCAAGCTGGAGGTCATCACCTACGAGCAGATGCGTCCGGGGTCGTACGACGTGCCCTCCCGGCTCGCCGACATGGACGTCAACCACGTCCAGTCCGCCGTCTGCTTCCCCACCTTCCCGCGCTTCTGCGGGCAGACGTTCACCGAGGCCGCCGACCGTGAGCTGGGTCTGCTGTGCGTGCGCGCCTACAACGACTGGATGGTGCAGGAGTGGTGCGGCCCGCAGGCCCACGGCCGGCTGATCCCCCTCACCCTCATCCCCCTGTGGGACGCCGAGCTTGCCGCGGCCGAGGTCCGCCGCAACGCCGAGCGCGGGGTCCGCGCGGTCGCCTTCTCCGAGATACCCCCGCACCTGGGCCTGCCGTCCGTGCACACGGACTACTGGGACCCGTTCCTGGCGGCCTGCGACGAGACCGGCACCGTCGTCGCCATGCACATCGGCTCCAGCAGCCGGATGCCGTCCACGTCGGAGGACGCCCCGCCCGCCGTCGGTTCCACCATCACCTTCGCCAACTGCTGCTTCTCGATGGTCGACTGGCTCATGAGCGGCAAGTTCGAGCGTTTTCCGAACCTGAAGGTGATGTACGCGGAGGGCCAGATCGGCTGGATCCCCTACATCCTGGAGCGCGCCGACGTGGTGTGGGAGGAGAACCGGGGCTGGGGCGGGGTCGCGGACAAGGTCCACCGTCCGCCGTCCGAGCTGTTCGCCGGCCATGTCTACGGCTGCTTCTTCGACGACGCCTTCGGGCTGCGCAACCTCGACTCCGTGGGTGTCGGGAACGTCCTCTACGAGACCGACTATCCCCACTCCGACTCCACCTGGCCGAAGTCCCGGGAGGTCGGCGAGGCCCAGATGGGCCACCTGGACCCGGACGTGGTCGAGCGGATCGTGCGGGGCAACGCGATCGAGCTGCTCGGGCTGACCGAGGACGGTCTGTGGAGCCCCCGGTGAGCCTCGCGTACGGCATCCAGCTCCCGGTCCAGTCCCAGTCGACGATCTACGCCGAGCCCTGGGAGGCCGACGCGGGCCCCGCCGACCTGGTCGAGATCGCCCGCGCCGCCGACCGGGCCGGCTTCGCCTACGTCGCCGCCTGCGACCACGTGGCGATCCCGCGCCGGCTGGCCGAGGCCATGAGCACCGTCTGGTACGACCCGGTGGCCACCCTCGCCCACCTCGCGGCCGTGACGACCCGCGTCCGCCTGCTCAGCCACGTCGCCGTCGTCGGCCTGCGCCATCCGCTCCTGACGGCCAAGCAGTACGCCACGCTCGACCACCTCGGCGGAGGCCGGCTGATCCTGGGCGTCGGCGCGGGGCACGTGCGGGAGGAGTTCGAGGCGCTGGGCGCGGACTTCGAGCGGCGCGGCGCGGTCCTGGACGAGACGATCGACGCCCTGCGCGCGGCCCTCGGCCCGGACGAGTTCCCCTCCCACCACGGGAAGGCGTACGACTTCGAGGAGCTCGGGCAGCGGCCCCGCCCCGCCCAGGCCCGGGTACCCGTCTGGGTCGGCGGCTCCTCCCCGGCCGCGGTGCGCCGGGCCGCGCTCAAGGGCGACGGCTGGCTGCCCCAGGGCGATCCGCGGGACCGGCTGCCCGCGCAGATCGAGCGGATCCGCCGGCTGCGCGCCGAGGCCGGCGCCGACGGGCCGTTCACCGTGGGCGCCATCGCCGAGCCGCTCTATGTGGGCACGCCCGGCTGGGACGTCGGCCGCCGCACCCTGTCCGGCTCGCCGCAGGCTCTCGCCGGGTCCCTGCGCGCCTACCGGGAGATGGGCGTCGACCAGGTCCAGGTCCGCTTCCGGTGCCGCGGTCGCGCCGAACTAACGGACCAGATCGCCGCGTTCGGCGCCGAGGTGGCTCCCTTGCTCGGCGCGTGATCGCACCGGGGGCGCCGGGATCGACGGGCGCACGTATCTGACGTTCCGTCAGATACGGCGCTACGATGCCGGTCCCAGTGAAGCGATGCCAGGGAGGCCGCCATGGGCAAGCTCGACGGACGGGTCGTCCTCGTCACCGGGGCCGCGCGGGGACAGGGCGAGCAGGAGGCCCGGCTGTTCCGGGCGGAGGGCGCCGAGGTCGTCGTCGCCGACGTCCTGGAGGAACAGGGCCGGGCGCTCGCCGAGGAGATCGGCGCGCTGTTCGTGCCGCTCGACGTCGGCAGCGAGGACGCCTGGCGGTCGGCCGTGCGCGCCGCGCAGGAGGCCCACGGCCGCCTCGACGGGCTCGTCAACAACGCCGGCATCCTGCGCTTCAACGCCCTCACCGACACCCCCCTCGACGAGTTCATGCAGGTGGTGCGGGTCAACCAGGTCGGCTGCTTCCTCGGCGTGAAGACGGCCGCGCCGGTCATGGCCGACGGGGGCACGATCGTCAACACGGCCTCGTACACCGCCGTGACCGGGATGGCGGCGGTGGGCGCGTACGCGGCGACCAAGCACGCGATCCTCGGGCTGACCCGGGTCGCGGCCCTGGAGCTCGCCCCGCGCGGCATCCGGGTCAACGCCGTGTGCCCGGGCGCGATCGACACCGCGATGTCCAACCCCTCCCTGCTGGACCCGGACGCGGACCGGGAGGAGACCGCGAAGGCCATCGACGGGCTGTACCGCAAACTCGTGCCGCTGGGCCGTATCGGCCGCCCGGAGGAGGTGGCGCGGCTCGCGCTGTTCCTCACCTGCGACGACTCCTCCTACATCACCGGGCAGCCGTTCGTGATCGACGGAGGATGGCTGGCCGGGGTCAGCATCATCTGACCACACGTCAGGTATTGACCCTCCGTGCGGGGGGTGCGACAGTCGGGCCAGCTGAACTGACGGTGTGTCAGATACCGGTCAGAAACCATGGGACATCAGAACCGGGGACGGTGAACCTCCTTGGAATTCGGGCTCTTTGTACAGGGATACGTGGGCAAGCGCGCCGAGACCGATCCACTCGCCGAGCACAAGGCGCTGATGGAGGAGACCGAGTACGTCATCCAGGCGGACAAGTCCGGCTTCAAGTACGCCTGGGCCTCCGAGCACCACTTCCTGGAGGAGTACTCGCACCTCTCCGCCAACGACGTCTACCTCGGCTACCTCGCCCACGCCACCGACCGCATCCACCTCGGCTCGGGCATCTTCAACCCCCTCGCGCAGGTCAACCACCCGGTCAAGGTCGCCGAGAAGGTCGCCATGCTCGACCACCTGACCGGCAATCGCTTCGAGTTCGGCTCCGGCCGCGGCGCCGGCTCCCACGAGATCCTCGGCTTCCTCCCGGGCATCACCGACATGAACTACACGAAGGAGATCTGGGAGGAGACCATCGCCGAGTTCCCCAAGATGTGGCTCCAGGACGAGTACGCGGGCTTCCAGGGCAAGCACTGGCAGCTCCCCCCGCGCAAGATCCTGCCGAAGCCGTACGGGAAGTCGCACCCGGCGATGTGGTACGCGGCCGGATCGCCGCCGTCGTACGCGATGGCCGCGAGGAAGGGCCTCGGGGTGCTGGGCTTCAGCATCCAGAAGGTGTCCGACATGGAGTGGGTCCTGGAGCAGTACAAGACGGCCGTCGTCAACGCCGAGCCGATCGGGGACTTCGTCAACGACAACGTCATGGTGACGACGACCGCGATCTGCGCGCCGACGCACGACGAGGCGATCCGCATCGCCGTCGAGGGCGAACTGCACTACCTGCCGTCCCTGGTGTTCCGCTACCACGACACCTTCCCGCGCCCCGAGGGCTTCCCCGTCTGGCCGGAGACGCTGCCCGAGTACAACGCCGAGTTCGTCGAACTCCTCGTCGAGGAGGAGCTGTTGATCTGCGGCGACCCGGACGAGGTGCTGCGGCAGTGCAAGCGGTGGGAGCAGGCCGGCGCGGACCAGCTGTCCTTCGGACTGCCGGTGGGGGTGCCCAAGGAGGAGACGCTGCAGACGATCCGGCTGATCGGGGAGCACGTGATCCCGAAGATCGACACGGATCCCGTGCACCGCACCACGCGGTTCCGCCAGGGCGCGTGACGCTGCTGCGGACTGCGGACTGCGGACTGCGGACTGCGGACTGCGGGCGCGCGGTCGCCGTCGGGGAGGCGGGTCGAGACGCGGCCGCGACCCGTCGTGGCCGCTCGCGCCCCCGCGGCGGAGCCGCACATCGATTCGGCCCGCGCCCCTGAGCGGCGCCGCCCGCAGGGGAGTCGAGGAGGAGCTCTCATGCTCGATCACGTCATCAAGGGCGCGACCGTCGTCGACGGGACGGGGGCGCCCGGCTTCGTCGCCGACGTCGGCCTCCGGGACGGGCGGATCGCCGTCGTCGGAACCGTCGCCGAGGAGACGCGCACCGCCGAGGACGCCGCCGGACTCGTGCTCGCGCCCGGGTTCGTCGATCCGCACACGCACTACGACGCACAGCTGTTCTGGGACCCGTACGCCACCCCCTCGCTCAACCACGGGGTGACCACGGTCGCGGCCGGGAACTGCGGCTTCACCCTCGCGCCGCTCAACCCCGACCGCCCCGAGGACGCCGACTACACCCGCCGCATGATGTCCAAGGTCGAGGGCATGTCCCTGGTCGCGCTGGAAGAGGGCGCGCCCTGGAGCTGGCACGGGTTCGGGGAGTACCTGGACGCCCTCGAGGGGCGGATCGCCGTCAACGCGGGATTCATGGTCGGGCACTGCGCCCTGCGCCGGTACGTGATGGGGCCGGACGCCGTCGGCGGACAGCCCAGCCAGGAGCAGCTCGCCCAGATCGTGCGGCTCCTGCACGAGGCGATGGACGCGGGGGCGTGGGGCTTCTCCACCACCCAGTCGTCCACCCACTCCGACGGCGACGGGCGGCCGGTCGCCTCCCGGCACGCCCTGCCCGCGGAGCTGCTGGCGCTGTCGCGGGCCGTCGGCGAGCACGAGGGCACCCAGATCGAGGCGATCGTGGCCGGCTGCCTGGACCAGTTCAGCGACGCCGAGATCGACCTGTTCGCGGAGATGAGCGCGGCGGCCGGCCGCCCCCTGAACTGGAACGTCCTCACCGTCGACGCGGCCGTCCCGGAACGGGTGCCCCGCCAGCTCCTGGCGAGCGAGCGGGCCCGCAAGGCGGGCGGCAGGGTCGTGGCGCTCACCATGCCGATCCTCACGCCGATGAACATGTCCCTGGGCACGTTCTGCGCGCTGAACCTGATCCCCGGCTGGGGGCCGATCCTCGGCCTGCCGGTCCCGGAGCGGATCGACAGACTGCGGGACCCGGCCGTGCGGGCCGAGATGCTGCGGCGCGCCGACTCCAGGGAGGCGGGCGTCTTCCGGCGGCTGGCCGACTTCGGGCGGTACGTCGTCGGCGACACCTACAGCGCGGCGAACGAGGGCCTGACCGGACGGGTCGTGCGGGACGTCGCCGCCGAACGCGGCATCGACCCGTTCGCCTGCCTGGTGGAGATCTGCGCGGCCGACGAGCTGCGCACGGTCCTGTGGCCGATGCCCACGGACAACGACCCCGACTCGTGGGCGCTGCGCGCGCAGACCTGGAGCCACGAGGACGTCCTGCTCGGCGGCTCCGACGCGGGCGCGCACCTGGACCGCATGTGCGGCGCGCCGTACACCACGCGCTTCCTGGGCGACTGTCTGCGCGGCCGGAGGCTGGTCGGTCTGGAGCAGGCGGTGAAGATGCTCACCGACGACCCGGCGCGACTGTTCGGTCTGCGGGAACGGGGTCGGATCCAGGAGGGCTTCCATGCGGACCTGGTGCTGTTCGACCCGGAGCGGATCGACGCGGGCAAGGCCACCCTGGTGCACGATCTGCCGGGTGACAGTCCGCGGCTGGACTCGCGGGCGATCGGCGTGCGGGCCGTCTGGGTCAACGGCGTGGCGGCCATCCGGGACGACGTGGTGACGGGCGCCGTGCCGGGGCGGGTGCTGCGCTCGGGCCGGGACACCAGGACGGTGAGCACCCGGTGAGCGGGGAAACGGCCGACGGGCAGCCGCTGTTCGTGGGAGGGGAGTGGACGGAGCCGGACGGCGGTCACCACGAGGTCGTCGACCCGGCGACCGAGGAGACCGTCGGCTGGGCTCCCGAGGCCTCGGTGGAACAGGTGCGGGCGGCCTGCGCGGCGGCACGCGAGGCGTTCGGGCCGTGGTCGCGCACCCCGCCGCGGGAGCGGGCGGCGGTGCTGGCCCGGGCGGCCGACCACATCCGGGCCCGGCTGCTGCCGTACGCCGAGCTGGCCCAGGCGGAGACCGGCGCGACGACCGGGACGGCGCGCGGCATGCAGGTCGGGGTGGGCGCGGCCCGCTTCCGCCGGTACGCGCACGTGGAGCCCGCCGAGTGGCCGGTTCCGCCGCAGATCAACGAGGCGGGCCCGATGGGGAAGGCCGCTGTCATGGGCGCGCTGGCCGTCCGCCAGCCCGTGGGCGTCGTCGCCTGCGTGACCTCCTACAACAACCCGTGGGCCAACCCGGCCGGGAAGATCGCCCCCGCCCTGGCGATGGGCAACACGGTCGTGGTGAAACCGGCCCCGCAGGACCCCCTGTCCGTCTACCGGATGGCGGAGGCGCTGGAGGCGGCGGGCGTGCCGCGCGGGGTGGTCAACGTCGTCTCGGGGCGCGCCGTCGGGATCGGTGAGACGGCCGTGTCGTCGCCGGACGTCGACATGGTCAGCTTCACCGGCTCGACGGCCGTCGGACAGCGCATCGCCGAGGTGTGCGGGCGGCAGATGAGACGCCAGCTGATGGAGCTGGGCGGCAAGGGAGCGGCGGTCGTCCTCGACGACGCGGACCTGGCCTCGGCGGTGGCCGGCATCGGCACCACGTTCTCCTTCTACAGCGGCCAGATCTGCACGGCGCCGACGCGGGTGCTGGCGCAGCGCGGGGTGTACGACCGACTGGTGGAGCGACTCGCCGCCTATGCGAGCCGGTTGAAGGTGGGCGACCCGCGGGAGACGGACACGGTGGTCGGCCCGGTGATCTCGGCCGCGCACCGGGACCGCGTGGAGTCGTACGTCGAACTGGGCCGCAAGGAGGGCGCGGTGGTGGTGACCGGTGGCGAACGCCCTGCGCTGGAGCGGGGTTTCTACGTCGCCCCGACCCTGCTCGCCGACTGCACCAACGACATGCGGGTGGCCCGGGAGGAGATCTTCGGGCCGGTGGTCGTCGTCATCCCCTTCGACGAGGAGGAAGAGGGGATCGCCCTCGCCAACGACAGCGACTACGGCCTCATCGACTACGTCTGGTCGGCCGACGTGGCCCGCGCCTTCCGCGTGGCGCGGCGGCTGCGGGCCGGCGGCGTCGGCGTCAACACCGTCGGCCGCAACATGGAGGCGCCGTTCGGCGGCTTCAAGAGGAGCGGGGTCGGCCGCGACGTCGGCTCGTACGCGCTGCACGCCTACAGCGAGGTACAGGCGATCGTCTGGCCGGGGTGAGCCCCGACCGGACGACGGGCCCTTCCGCGGCCTGCCCGCCTGCCGCCTGCCGCCTGCCCGCTGGGCCGGCCTGCCGTTCTCACAGGCCGAGCACGGCACGCAGTCCGATCTCGACGGCTTGCATGACCCGCTCGCCCACCGGGCCCAGATCGTCGGTGAACCGAACGGCGGACAGGGTCCGGAACTCGCCGAGCACGATCGTGCCGGCCGAGGGCGAATCCACGGGGATGTCCACGAGCGTCGGCTCCCGTACCCGCTGGGGGTAGACCAGGACGCACGTCGCCGACTTGTGCTGGGTGTTGAGCGCGTCGGACGAGATCACCAGAACGTGTGCCGGCCCTCCGTCGAAGGACAGCGCGTAGACATGGCCACGTTTCACCGGCCCGCCACCCGGACCCAACGCTCCAGGGTCGCCTCTTCGCTTTCGGCGGGCTCAGCGGCCGTCGTCAATATGCCGGCCTCCGCACGCACCCGTTCGGACTTTCCCAGCTCCTCCTCGAGCATCTGCCGGCGCAGTATGCGGGCCGTGTAGGCAGAGGCGTTGCCCTTGGCCTTCACGAAGGCCGCCACGTCGTCGGGCAGGCTCATCGTCATGTTCACCGTCCTGCCGTCACCATACGATTCCCATGACGATCCTCACCTCTCCAGATCCACCCGTACCGTGAGCAGTCCCGTCCCCAGCGCCCGTACCGCCGCGCTGTTGCCCCGGGGGAGGGTGCGCAGGCGGGCGACCGGGTCGTCCTCGGGCATCAGGTGGGCCGTCCCGGTGTGCGCTGGGGCGGGCCATGGTCCGTGGGGCTCCTTCGCGGGCAGGTTCGTTGCGTCCATGCTCCCCGCTCCGTCGGCGTGACGAAAGCGGCGGGCTGCTACTCTCCCGGCGTTCAAGATCGAGACGGGGGAGCCGATGGCAGCCAGGTCGAGCGGGGTCGCGGGGGCGCTGTGCGCCGTCACGCTGGTGGCGGGCTGCGCGTCGGGCTCGGACGAGCCCACGAGCCACCCCACGCGGGACACCACCGTCACCGCCGAGGTCGGCGAACGATTCACGCTCTCCCTGCCGGAGAACGCCTCCACCCGCGAGCACTGGTTCGTGGTCGATCCACAGCCGGACGCCTCGGTGGTGCGCACCGCCGACCGGCGCTACGAGTCCGCGGACGACGGAAAGTCGGTCGGCGGCGGTGGTTCCCTCGTCTTCACCTTCGAGGCCACCGGCAGGGGCAGCACCCGGATCGTGCTGCTGCACTGCACGTTCCCCACGGCGGAGACGGCAGCCTGCGGCGGCGGCGCGAGCCCGTCCCCCACCCCGCCGCCCGAGCCGGAGCGGATCACCTACCGGGTGACCGTGCGCTGACGGCGTCGAGCAGGGCGGCGAAGGCGGCGCCGCTGGTGGAGAGGACGACCTGCGCGGGGTCGCCGGATTCGGTCAGCAGGACGGCGTCGGGGCCGGCGGATATGTGAACGCAGGCCTCCCCTTCTTGGCAGTACGACGACTTCTGCCAGGCGGGAGTGGTCATGTCGGCTCCTTCACAGGTTCTGGGCGATGACATGGATCAGGTCGCGCGACTTATCAGGGCTCAAGGCGGCCGCTTCGACGACGTCCAGGAGGCGGCGGTACTTCTCGAGGTGGGCTTCGGCGTCCAACAGCACCGGGCCGTGGAACTGGTCGAGCTGCACGGTGTCCAACTCCGGTACGGCGCCGCACAGATAGTTGATGGATTGGCCTGACCCCGGGAACGCCCCGACCTCGAAGGGGAGTACCCGCAGGGTGAGGGAATCGCGCTCGCTCATGTCGATGAGGTGCTGGAGTTGCGTGCGGGCCACCTGCCGACCGCCGACCCGCATGTGCAGGGCCGCCTCGTGGATGACGGTGCGGTACGGAATCGGGCGCGTCCGGAAGACGACGTCCTGCCGCTTGATGCGATGCGAGACGCGGTGTTCGACCTCCGGAGGGGTGGGCGCCGGGATCGCGTGGCTGAAGATCTCCCGGGCGTGCTCGGCGGTCTGCAGCATGCCCGGAATGTGCGCGGTGAAGGCGGTGCGGATGGCTGTGGCATGGTGCTCCAGCTCGGCGAGGGTGAGCAGTCCGGAGGGCAGCACCTCTCGGTACGTCTCCCACCACTGGCCGCGTGCCTTCTCCGCGGCCATGTCGGCGAGGGCGTCCACGTACGGCTGGTTCGTGCACGAGTAGATGTTGGCCATCGCCCGGATGCGTTCCGGGCTCACTCCGAACCGCGCCGACTCGACGTTGCTCAGTTGGCCCGAACTGGTGCCGAGCAACTGCGCGGCCTCCGTCGACGTCAACCCCGCCCGCTCGCGGAGCTTGCGTAGTTCCGTCGCCAGCCGCACACGTCGGGCCGTAGGCGTCGGCCTTGGCGTCATGTGCCCTCCTCGCTCAGGGAGCTTGTCACCCACACGAGGGAAAGATCGCTGAGTTTCTTCGGATTCCCGCAAAGGACCTTTGCGAGACCTCTATCTTCTTGTCCAGGCGCCCCGCCCGGAAGCGCACCGTGGGACGCCACGGCATCGACACCAGGCACCCGTCCAACTCCCCTCAGCGACCGGAGACTTCCGATGGCCACCGTAACCCCGTCCTGGAACTACACCCTGCACCTTCCTCGCGATCCCCGTGCACCGGGCGTCGCCAGGGGCGCCCTCAGACTGATCCTCGCCGCTCACGGGTTGCCCGGTCTGGCCCCGACGGCCGAGCTCCTCGCGGCCGAGCTGCTGGCGAACTCGCACCTGCACACCGAGGGCCCGTACGCCCTCCGCCTGATGTCGACCCGGCCGGGCGGGGTGCGCGTCGCCGTCTGGGACGCGGACCCGCGCGTCCCTCCCGGCTTCAGGGGCGACCCGCCCGGTGTCGTGCCACAGGCGGCGGCGGAGGCGGAGCACGGCAGGGGCCTGCACCTGGTCAAGGCGTGTGCGGACGACGTGGGCGTGTCGGTGCTGCGGTACCTGGGGGCGTCGAAGGGCGGCAAGCTGCTGTGGGCGGACTGCGGGGGCGAGCCGAAGTGCTGAGTGCGCGGCGCCCGGCCCGCTCCGGACGTCCCCGGCGCGCCCGCCGTGGCGATGCCGACCAGTCGGTATGGACACGTGTGCCGTCTCCCGGTACAGATGAGGGCGTCGCCGGCGACGACGCCGTCGACGAAGCCGTACGCAGTGAAAGGGCCGCCCATGCGCATCGCCGTCACGATCTTCCTCACCGACGAGACGATCACCCCCACCCGCCTCGCCCGTGAGCTGGAGGAACGCGGGTTCGCCGGGCTCTATCTGCCCGAGCACACGCACATCCCGGTCGAGCGGACCACCCCGTATCCCGCCGGCGGCGACCTGCCCCGCGAGTACGGCCGCACCCTCGACCCCTTCGTGGCCCTCGGCCAGGCGGCGGCCGTCACGCGGACGCTGGGTCTGGGCACGGGCATCACGCTCGTCGCCCAGCACGACCCGATCGACCTGGCCAAGCAGATCGCGACCGTGGACCACCTCTCCGGAGGACGGCTCACCCTCGGCCTCGGCTACGGGTGGAACGTCGAGGAAGCCGCCGACCACGGCGTGCAGTGGCGGACGCGGCGCGAGCTGGTCCGCGACCGGATGCGGCTGATGCAGGCGCTGTGGGCGGACGAACCGACCGCCTACGAAGGCGACTTCGGGAGCGTGCGGGCCAGCACCGCGTACCCCAAGCCGGTGCAGAAGCCGCGCGGCCCGGTCACCGGTCCGCGCACCCTGATCGGCGGGGCCGCCGGTCCCAAGCTGTTCGCGCACATCTGCGAGTACGCCGACGGCTGGCTGCCGATCGGCGGACGTGGCCTCTCCGAGTCGCTGCCCGTGCTGCGCTCCGCGTGGGCGGACGCGGGCCGGGATCCGTCCGCCCTCCAGGTCGTGCCGTACGCCGTCCATCCGTCCCCCGGCAAGCTCGCGCACTACGCGGAGCTCGGCATCGAGGAGGTCGTCGTGCAGCTGCCGCCGGAGGGCGAGGCGGAGGTTCTGGGGCTGCTCGACGCGTTCGCGCCCTATCTCTAGGCCCTCCGGCAGACCTCCGGCAGACCTCCGGCAGACCTTCGGGCAGGCGGGCGAGGTGCTCGTCCGCCACGCCGTCACGGCACGGAGCCGCCGGGACGGTCCGTCCTGTCGGCGGGCAGGCCCCTCGGTCGCGAAGGGTGATCGTATGCTCGGAGGATGACGACTCCCGCGAGCTCCGGTACCGGCCCCGGCCCGACCCCCGGCCCGCCCGGCGGCCCCACCGAGAACTCCATGCGTCGCGCGCTCAAACGGGCCCGGGACGGCGTCGCCCTCGACGTCGCCGAGGCCGCCGTCCTGCTGCAGGCGCGCGGCGAGGCGCTGCGGGACCTCGCCGCGTCGGCCGCCCGGGTGCGGGACGCCGGCCTGGAGGCGGCCGGCCGGCCCGGCGTCATCACCTACTCGAAGAGCGTCTTCATCCCGCTGACCCGGCTGTGCCGGGACAAGTGCCACTACTGCACCTTCGTCACCGTCCCCGGCAAGCTCCGCCGCGCCGGGCACGGGATGTTCATGTCGCCCGACGAGGTGCTCGACATCGCCCGCAAGGGCGCGGCCCTCGGCTGCAAGGAAGCCCTCATCACCCTCGGCGACAAGCCGGAGGAGCGCTGGCCCGAGGCCCGGGAATGGCTCGACGCGCACGGCTACGACGACACCATCGCCTACGTCCGCGCCATCTCCATCCGCATCCTGGAGGAGACGGGACTGCTCCCGCACCTCAACCCGGGCGTGATGTCCTGGACCGACTTCCAGCGGCTGAAGCCCGTCGCGCCCTCCATGGGCATGATGCTGGAGACCACCGCGAGGCGGCTGTGGTCCGAGCCCGGCGGCCCGCACCACGGCTCCCCGGACAAGGAGCCCGCCGTCCGCCTGCGCGTCCTGGAGGACGCCGGCCGCTCCTCCGTCCCCTTCACCTCCGGCCTTCTGATCGGCATCGGCGAGACGTACGAGGAGCGGGCCGACTCGCTGTTCGCGCTGCGCAAGGTCTCCCGCGCCTACCACGGTGTACAGGAGCTGATCATCCAGAACTTCCGCGCCAAGCCGGACACCGCGATGCGCGGGATGCCGGACGCGGAACTCGACGAGCTGGTCGCGACGGTGGCCGTCGCCCGCCACATCATGGGCCCCTCCGCCTGCCTCCAGGCCCCGCCCAACCTCGTCGACAGCGAGTACGAGCGGCTGATCGGCGCCGGTGTCGACGACTGGGGCGGGGTGTCCCCCCTCACCATCGACCACGTGAACCCCGAGCGGCCCTGGCCGCAGATCGAGGAGCTGGCCGAGAAGTCCGCGGCGGCCGGCTTCGAGCTGCGTGAACGGCTGTGCGTGTACCCGGAGTTCGTGGGGCGCGGCGAACCCTGGCTGGACCCGCGGCTGCTCCCGCACGTGCGCGCGCTGGCCGACCCGGAGACGGGCCTCGCCCTGCCGGACGCCGTCGTCGAGGGCCGCCCCTGGCAGGAGCCCGAGGAGGTGTTCGTGCCGTCCGGCCGCACCGACCTGCACCGCACCATCGACACCGAAGGCCGCACCTCCGACCGCCGGGACGACTTCGACGAGGTGTACGGCGACTGGGCCGCCCTGCGCGAGGCCGCCGCCCCCGGCATGGCGCCCGAGCGCATCGACACCGACGTCCGCCAGGCCCTCGCGACGGCCGCCGACGACCCGACGAAGCTCACCGACGACGAGGCCCTCGCCCTGCTCCACGCCGACGGCCCGGCCCTGGACGCCCTGACCCGCGTCGCGGACGACGTCCGCCGCTCGGCCGTAGGCGACGACGTCACGTACATCGTCACCAGGAACATCAACTTCACCAACGTCTGCTACACCGGCTGCCGTTTCTGCGCCTTCGCGCAGCGCCGCACCGACGCCGACGCCTACACCCTCTCCCTCGACCAGGTCGCCGACCGCGCCCAGCAGGCCTGGGAACTGGGCGCGGTGGAGGTCTGCATGCAGGGCGGCATCCACCCGGACCTGCCCGGCACGGCCTACTTCGACATCGCGAAGGCGGTGAAGGAGCGGGTCCCCGGCATGCACGTGCACGCCTTCTCACCGATGGAGGTGGTCAACGGCGCCACCCGCACCGGACTGTCGATCCGCGAGTGGCTGACGGCGGCGAAGGAGGCGGGCCTCGACTCCATCCCCGGCACCGCGGCCGAGATCCTCGACGACGAGGTCCGCTGGGTGCTCACCAAGGGCAAGCTGCCCACGGCGACCTGGATCGAGGTCGTCACGACGGCGCACGAACTCGGCATCCGGTCCTCCTCGACGATGATGTACGGCCATGTCGACCAGCCCCGGCACTGGCTGGGCCATCTGCGGACCCTCGCCGGCATCCAGCAACGCACCGGCGGCTTCACGGAGTTCGTCACGCTGCCCTTCATCCACACCAACGCGCCGGTGTACCTGGCGGGCATCTCCCGGCCCGGCCCGACCATGCGGGACAACCGGGCGGTGACGGCGATGGCCCGGCTGCTGCTGCATCCGCACATCCCCAACATCCAGACCAGCTGGGTCAAGCTGGGGACGGAGGGCGCCGCGGAGATGCTCCGCTCGGGGGCCAACGACCTGGGCGGCACGCTGATGGAGGAGACGATCTCGCGGATGGCGGGCTCGTCGTACGGCTCCTACAAGTCGGTCAAGGACCTGATCGCGGTCGCGGACGCGGCGGGCCGTCCGGCGAGGCCGCGCACGACGCTGTACGGCGAGGTGCCCGAGGAGCGGCAGCGGGCGGCGGCGGCGTCGGACGGGCATCTGCCGGAACTGCTGCCGGTGCTGGACTGAGGGCGGTCCCGGGGGACAGCCCCGGGACCGCCCTGAGGGACAGCCCTGGGACCGCCCTGAGGGACAGCCCTACGGGATCCCCACAGTACGATGATCGGACCCCTCGTGGTCGTGGGGCCCCGTAGCTGAGGAGATGCGTGCCCGTGCCTGCCCGACGGCTTCCCTCCTGGGCCTGGGTCACCGGCCTGACCGCCGGTGCGATCGCCGCAGTCGTCGTGCTGACGGCGCAGGCCGAGAACGGCCCGCACCCGACGGCGTCCGCGGTGAAGAACCCGAGCGCCTCGGCGTCCGCGAGCGCGAAGCCGTCGCCCGCGCCGAAGCCGTCGGCCGCCCCCCGGGCCGCCCGGGTCCCCGACAGGTCGGGCACGGGCCGCCGGGTCGTGTACTCCCTGGCGCAGCACCGCGTCTGGCTGGTCGACGCGGACGACACGGCCCGCCGCACCTTCACGGTCTGGCCCGGCACGGTGGACCCCGCCGTGGGCAGCTACACGGTGTCGCTGCGCAAGGACGCCGTCACGGGCTCCGACGGCGTGCCGATCGAGCACGTCGTCTACTTCTCCGCCGCGTCGGGCGTGAACATCGCCTTCTCCAACGCGGTCGACGGCTCCTCCCCGCCCCCGGCCGCCGCCGGCACGCAGACCGGCGGCATCCGGATGGCGAAGGCGGACGGCACGGCGCTGTGGGCGTTCGGCGAGACGGGGACGAAGGTCAGGGTCGTCGAGTAGGACCCGTGGTCAGACGCGGGAGCCGTCCCGCCCGGACGGCAGCTGGTTGACGATCAGGACCACCCCGGCGAACACGAACGCCCGGGTGGCCGCCTCCAGCCCGTTCCAGGTCTTCGACTGCCACATCGCGAACCACTCGCCGCCGATCGCGATGAACCCGGCCCCGAACAGCAGCATCACCATGACCAGCCCGTACGTCGACACCGTACGGCCGCGTATGTCGTCCCGCCGCGCCCAGAACCAGGTCCCGGCGGCCAGCACCAGCCCGGCGACCG
The DNA here is from genome assembly GCF_042880855.1 of Streptomyces sp. NPDC058291. Classification (NCBI taxonomy): domain Bacteria; kingdom Bacillati; phylum Actinomycetota; class Actinomycetes; order Kitasatosporales; family Streptomycetaceae; genus Streptomyces; species Streptomyces sp. NPDC058291. The sequence continues at coordinate 11,229 of NZ_JBHVYK010000014.1, read as the reverse complement.
TCTCCCACGCGATGATCGCGACGTAGGCGGCGTCCTGCAGACCCTTGCTCGTCACCGCCCGCCACATCAGGTCGTCGTCCCCGAACGTGTCGTCCATCGCCAGCACGTGCCGCACGAACTGCCGGTTCGTGCCGAAGTCGGTGATGTTGCCGAAGGCGACGAGCAGCAGGTAGAGGGCGACCGTACCGGTGAGCAGGGCCGCGGTGAGGGGAAGCACACGTGAGGTGTGCGCGCTGCGTGCGAGGGGGGTGGTCATGCGGGTGTCCTTACCCCACCAGGTCTCCATGACCCCTCCACCCGACAGCCCGCGCCCGGGGCGGGAACCCGCAGGCGTTCGATTACAGTGACGGACGTCGTACGTACGGACGGTGCCCGGGAGGACTTGGTGGGTGCGACTGCCGGGCCCGTCTGGGGCCGCGCCGAACAACAGGACTTCCGCAGCCGGGTGCGCGGCACGCTGCTCGGCGCGGCCGTCGGGGACGCGCTCGGCATCCCCGTCGACCGGCTGGGCGTCGACGAGATCCGGGAGGACCACGGGCCCGAGGGCGTCGTGGACCTGGCCCCCGCCCACGGGCGGCGCGGCGCGGTCAGCCATCTCACCCAGCTGACCCTCTTCACGATGGACGGCCTCATCCGCGCCCAGGTGCGCCGGGACACCGGAGTCTGGCACCCGCCGACCGATCTGCACCGGGCGTATCTGCGCTGGGCCGCCACCCAGCGCGACTGGGGGCCCGACCTGCGCCGCGAGGACGACGGCTGGCTGGCCCGGGAGGAGTGGCTCTACGTCCGGCGCGATCCCACCCGGACCCTGCTGCTCGGGCTGGGCGACGAGGTGATGGGCACGCTCGACGTGCCCAAGAGCCCGGAGGCGGCCGGGCCGGAGGTGGTGCCGCGGTCGGCGCCGTTCGGGCTGCTCGTCGGCTGGGAGCCGCAGCTCGTCATGCAACTGGCCGTGGAGTGCGCGGCCCAGACCCATGGTCACCCCACGGCGTGTCTGTCGGCGGGCGCGTACGCGGTCACCGTGCACGCGCTGACCCGCGGCGAGAGCCTGGACGGCGCGGTGCGGCAGGCTCTCGCCCTGCTGTCCGCGCGGCCGGGGCACGAACCGGTGTCGCAGGCGCTGCGGCAGGCGCTGGACGCGGTGCGGCAGGGGCCGCCCGGACCGGCGGAGGTGGAGGAGCTGGCGGGGGCCGGGACCGCGGAGGCGGTGGTGTCCGGCGCGGTCTACTGCGCTCTCGTCGCGCAGGACGTCCGGCACGGGCTGCGGCTCGCCGTGAACCATGGCGCGCCCTCGGCGTCCACCGCGGCCGTGGCCGGCGGGCTCCTCGGGGCGCTGCACGGCGAGACGGCCCTCCCGCCGGCCTGGCTGGCCGAGCTGGAGGGCCGTCCCACGATGCTGGAGCTGGCCGACGACTTCGCCCTGGAGATGACCCAGGGCCCGGCGCTCCACAACCCCACCGGCGCCGCCCCCGCCTGGCTGGCCCGCTACCCCCGGGGAAGCTGACGGGAGGGGAGGCCGGGCCGAGCGCCCGGCCGGACGTCGGCCGGGCGTCCGGGCGGGTGGTGGTTCAGTCCTTCACCGCCGCGGGGACCTCGTCCCGCGAGCCGGGCAGGTCGGCCGCGGCCGCCGCGCCGCCGTCCCCGTCGGTGTTGATGGTCTCGATGACCGCGAGCCGCTCCGGGGTGTCCTCCGGCTTGAGGAAGCCGATGAGGATGTAGAGGACGAGCGACACGGCGAGCGGGATGGACACCTGGTACTGGAGCGGCACTCCGCCGTCGACGCTCCAGTTGATCGGGTAGTTGACCAGCCAGAAGGCCAGCAGACCCATCGACCAGCTGGTCAGCGCCGCCGTCGGGCCGGAGCGGCGGAACGGGCGCAGCAGGCCGAGCATCATCGGGATCGCCATCGGGCCCATCAGACCGGCCACCCACTTGATGACGACGGTGATGATGTCCTTGAACGCGGGGGAGTTGACCTGGGTGGCCGCCGCCATGGACAGCCCGAGGAAGACGACGGTCGTCACGCGCGCCGCGATCAGCCCCGACTGCTGGTTCCACGCCCGTGCCCTGGCCCAGATGACCGGCGCGCAGTCCCGGGTGAACACGGCGGCGATGGCGTTGGCGTCGGACGAGCACATGGCCATCGTGTGGGAGAAGAACCCGACGATCACGAGCCCCAACAGGCCGTGCGGCAGCAGCTGTTCGGTCATCAGGGCGTAGGAGTCGGAGCCGTCGGGCTTGTTCGACGTCACCAGCAGCGGTGACATCCACATCGGGTAGAACAGCACGAGCGGCCAGACCAGCCACAGCACCGCCGACAGTCGCGCCGACCTCTCGGCCTCCTTCGGGCCGGCGGTGGCCATGTACCGCTGGGCCTGGTTGAGCATGCCGCCGTTGTACTCGAAGAGCTTGATGAAGAGGAAGGCGAGCAGGAACACCGTGCCGTACTGGGCGACCAGCGGCTTGTCGTGGCCCTGGAGCGCGGGCTCGTCCCACGCGCCGGTCACTCCGATGCCCTTGTCGTTCAGCTTGAGCACGACGGCGATCAGCATGGCCACGCCGGCCAGCAACTGGATGACGAACTGGCCGAGTTCGGTCAGCGCGTCCGCCCACAGACCGCCGATCGTGCAGTAGACGGCGGTGATCGCGCCGGTGATGAGGATGCCCTGGTTGAGGGAGAGCCCGGTGAACACGGACAACAGGGTCGCGATGGCGGCCCACTTGGCCCCGACGTCCACGATCTTCAGCAGCATCCCGGACCAGGCGAGGGCCTGCTGGGTCTTGAGGTCGTAGCGGTTCTTCAGGTACTCCAGCGGGGAGGCCACCCGCAGCCGGGACCGCAGCCGGTTGATGCGGGGCGCGAACAGCTTGGAGCCGATCGCGATGCCGAGGGCGATGGGGAAGGACCAGGTGACGAACGAGGTGACGCCGTAGGTGTAGGCGATGCCCGCGTACCCGGTGAACATCACCGCGCTGTAGCCCGACATGTGGTGCGAGATGCCCGACAGCCACCAGGGCATCTTGCCGCCGGCGGTGAAGAAGTCGCTCACGTTGTCGACGCGCTTGTGCGACCAGACGCCGATGGCGACCATCACGCCGAAATAGCCGATGAGCACGGCCCAGTCGAGACCGTTCATGTGCGCCCTCCCGTGGTTCAGCCCGGCGTTCAGCTCGGCGCTCATCGTGGGCGCTGCCGCGTGAACACGACAAGTAACCGTCGAGTCAAGGGAGGGTAAAAGAATTCGGTATGGTGTCCTGCGTTCATCTATGTGAACTCAACGCATCAGCTCCCCCGCGTTGACCAGCAACGATTGTCCGGTGATCGAGCGCGCCCGGTCCGAGGCGAGGAACACCGCCGCGTCCGCCACATCCCCGTCCGTGGCCAGCTCGGGCAGCGCCATCCGCTCCGCGAGCCGCCCGAGCACCTCCTCCTGCGGCACCCCCTCGCTGTGCGCGGTGAACCGCACGTACGCCTGCACCGGCGGCCCCCACATCCACCCCGGCAAGACCGTGTTGACCCGGATCCGGTGCGGCCCGAGCTCGCGCGCGAGGGAGTACATGGCGCTGGTCAACGCCCCCTTGGAGGCCGCGTACGCCGCCTGCCGCACCTGCGAGGGGGCCGCCACCGCGGACTGCGTCCCGATGAACACCACCGACCCGCCGCCACCCGCCCTGAGCCCCGGCAGACAGGCCCGGGTCATCCGCAGGCTGCCCAGCAGGTTCACGTCGATCACCGACTGCCAGGTGGCGAAGTCGGCGTCCTCGACACCGCCGAAGTACGAGTCCCAGGCCGCCACGTGCACCACCGCGTCGATCCCCCCGAACCGCTCCCGCGCCAAGTCCGCCAGCGCCTCGCACTGCGCCTCGTCGGTGACGTCGGCGACCCGGTACGCCGTGTGCGCCCCCGTGGGGTCGATGCCGGCCGCGCTCTTCGCGAGGTTCGTCTCGGTCCGCGCCCCCAGCACGGCGTTCCCGCCGTCCCGCACGACCGCGGCGGCGACCTGGTGACCGAGCCCGGCGCCCACCCCCGAGACGACGACGGTCCTGCCGTTGAGCAGTGACATCGGGACCTCCCTGGCCCTGGCGCATTATCTGACGGAGCGTCAGAGTATGGGACAGCCGCCGAGGAAGGGGAAGACGCGTGAGCGACGAGACCCGCAGCGAGACGTACGCCGAACTGGCCGCCACCGGCCCCTACGGGGTCCGGCCCGGTCACGCCCTGATCACCATGGTCGAACCGCACCCCGGCCACGAGTACGCCTACAACCGCTGGTACGAGGACGACCACTACTACGCGGGCGCGATGGCCATGCCCTGGATGTACGCGGGCCGCAGATGGGTCGCCACCCGCGACCTGCAACTCCTGCGCCGCCCCGAGAGGTCGGCGGTCGCCCGGCCCGTCACCGCCGGCTGCTACCTGTCCACCTACTGGATCACCGACGGCCGCTACGACGACCACATGAAGTGGACGGTCGCCATCAACAAGCGCCTCAACCGCGACGCCCGCGTCTACCAGGACCGCACCCACGTCTTCACGGCGTTCCAGGACCACGAGACGACGGTCTACCGGGACGGCGCGGCGGGCCCGCGCGACTTCCACGCCCTGGACCACCCCTACGCCGGCCTGGTGCTCCAGGTCGTCGACGCCGACTCGGCGGCGCAGCGCGCCGAACTCCTGGAGTGGCTGCGCGCCCGCCACCTCCCCCGGCGGCTGGCCGGCTCCCCGACGGCCATGGTCACCGTCTTCCGCCCCACCCCCCTGCCCGGCGACCGCATGACCTACGTCAGGCAGGTCGAGGGCGTCGACACCCGGCTGACCCTGCTGTGGTTCCTGGAGGAGGATCCGAGGGACTGCTGGGACCGGCACTTCGCCGGCCTGGAGGAGGCGACGGCGGAGTCGGGCCTGGGCCGGGTGGAGCTGGTCGCGCCGTTCGTCCCCACGGTGCCGGGCACCGACCGGTACGTGGACCGGCTGCGCTGAGCGGGACGAGCGGGGCGAGTGGGGTGAGCGGGACAAGCGGGGCGAGCGGGGTGAGCGGGGTGAGCGGGGTGAGCGGGACGCGCGGGGTGAGCGGGACGAGCGGGACGAGCGGGACGAGCGGGGTTGAGTGGGGTGGCGGGGCAAGCGGGGCGATCAGGGCGATCGAGACGATCGGAGCGGTCGGGGCCGATCAGGGCCGGTCCTTCAGCTCGTCGGGACACGGCGTCCCGCGCGGCAGCTGGTAGGGGGCCGCCAGCCGGTAGGTCCCCGCCTTCGGCGCGAGCAGCACCGTCCACTTGTCGCCCTCGGCGTCCTCCCGCGTCTCGAACAGGCACCCGTTGACGTTCTCGAACGTCTTCGGCTCCCCCTCGGACCGGTCCTTGGACTCCCGGGTCTCCTGCGGCGGCTTCAGGCTCTTGCCCTGCGCGTCGACCACGCTCAGCCACGGCGAGTACGGGATCCGGATCAGGATCCGCCCCGCCTTCTTCACGTCGATCGTCATCTCGCCCTGCTCGGCCCGCTGCACGACCGCGTTCGGCTCGGCCAGCGGGCCCGGGTCCAGCACCCGGAACAGCTGCCAGTTGGCGTCGCCCCAGATCTGCTCCAGATACGGCAGCCCCCGCTGCACCAGCTCCCGCTCCCGTTCGCCCCCGTCCCCGTCCAGCGCCTCCTTGGGGACGACGACGAAGTGCACCGCCCACCGCTGAAGCCAGTCGTGGTAGTTCGCGGAGTTCAGGGTGTCGTCGTAGAAGAGCGGGTTGCGCTCCATGTCGGCCTGGCGGTTCCAGCCACGGGCCAGGTTGACGTACGGCGCGAGCGCGGACGCCTCGCGGTGCGAGCGGGCCGGGACGACCTCCACCCGCCCCTTCTCCGCGCCGACCCCCTGGAGCTCGTTGACGAGGGGGGCCAGCTCCCGCGCCCAGGAGGCCGCGGGAGTCGTCCGGACCACGTCGTCGACCGACTTGAAGCCGATCCAGCCCACGAACGTCAGCGACGACAGGACGATCACGTACCACTTGCGGCTGCGCGGCACGGCGAACGGCAACGCGGCCATCAGCACCACGCCGGTGAACATCATCGCGAGCCGCGTGATGTTGGACCCGATCTGCGAGCTGATGAGCCACACCATCAGCACCCCGAGCCCGTACACCGCCGCCGTGATCCGCACGGTCTTCCAGTCGCGCGGGACGACCGCGAAGACCGCCACCGCGGACAGCAGCGGCAGACAGGCCGAGCCGAAGGACATCGGCTGGGTGCCCGAGAACGGGAACAGCCAGGCGGACAGGCCGACGACCACCGTGGGCGCGAGGCCGAGCGCCCACGCGCCCGGCCGCCGCTTCTGCAGGAACATCGCGACGGCGACGATGCCCACGAAGAGCCCGGCGACCGGCGAGCCCATGGTGGCGAGCGCGGCGAGCGGCGCGGCGCACAGCGCCTTCGCCCACCGCTTGTAGCGCCAGCGGTGCGGCCAGCAGAAGACGACGGCGACCGCGGCCAGCGCGAACATGTTGCCGAGCCCGAACGTCACCCGCCCCGAGGCGGCGTTGCACAGCAGGGCGAAGATCCCCGCCAGCGCCGGCCACACCGGGTTCTTCACCGGCCGGCAGCGCAGCAGGATGAGGGTGAGCAGGCCCGCCGAGAGCGTTCCGGCGATCATCATCGTCGTCCGGACGCCGAGCACGGACATCAGGTACGGCGACACCATGCTGTACGACACCGGGTGCATGCCGCCGTACCAGGCGAGGTTGTACGCCGAGTCGGGATGCCGGCCGACGAACTCGGCCCACGCGTCCTGCGCCGCGAGGTCGCCGCCACTGTTCGCGAACGTGAAGAACCAGACGAGGTGCAGGACCCCGGACAGCGCCGTCATCGACAGCACCAGGTGTTGGTTCAGCCGGCTGCCCAGCCGGCCCAGGGCGGCCCTCACGCCGGACGCCTCGCCCGGCGGATCCGTGTGGGGGCCGACCGCGCGGTCGTCCTCGCGGCCCTCGCGGCCGTCGTCCTCGCGGTCCCGGGCGGGGCCCTCGACGTCTACCACGGGTCCCGCCGCGGGGTCGGCCGCGGGGTCGGCCGTGAGGTCCACGACGGAGCCGTCGGCCGACGGCCCTGCCGCCGCGACGGGCGCGCCGACTCCCACCGGGTCACGGTCGTGCTCGCCCGACTGGGGTGCGGGCAGCCTCGTGCGCGGGCCGACGTCCGGTCCCGGACCTGTGTCGTCGGCGCGTGTCGGCTCCGCAGTGGCCACCTGAAGGCACTCCCCGTGTCCCGTCTTCCGTTCTCGGTCGCGTCCTGTTCGCGTCCGCCTCGCGGCTGCGCCCTCACGACCGGCGACCTGTCCCGTTTCGCGACGCTAGCACGCACCCCGCCGGGCGGCTGCCCGACGGGGTGCGGAGAGGTACGGACCCGGCTGCGGCGTCAGCCGAGACGTGTCAGCTTGTCCGAGAAGCCCGGCTCGGTCAGGTCGGACTGCAGGGCGACCGGCACCTTCACCGCGCTGCTGGTGCCGTCCCCGACGGTGAGCGTGCCCACCTGGGCGCCGGCCTTCGCCGTGTGCGGCACCTCGTTCGCGGCGAACGACAGCTTCACCGTCATGCCGGCCCAGCCGACCGCCGAGACGTCCTTGGTGATGACGACGGGCGTCCGGCCCCCCAGCTTGTCGTCCACGTACCCGACGACGTCGCCCTTCTTCATGATCTTCGCCGAGGTCAGCGCCTTCTGGGCGGCGAGCAGCGCCGTCTGGCTGACCGCGTTGACCGTCTCCAGGATCCTCGGCTTGTGCTGGCCGAGGATCGCGCCGACGAGGGTCACCGTCTGCCCGTCGACCTTCTTGCGCGAGGCGAACAGGAGGTTGCCGCCGGCCGCGGTGGTGCTGCCGGTCTTGATGCCGATCGCGCCCATGTTGAACGGCAGCGTGTTGTAGTTGGGCCAGTTCTCGCCGGACGGGTCGTCCCAGCTCGCCGCGCTGGAGATGGCGACCAGCGCCGGGACCTTCACGAACGCCCGGCCGAGCTTCACCTGGTCCTCGGCCGTGGAGACGGTGGTCTCCTTCAGGCCCGAGGGGTCGGTGTACGTGGTGTTCGTCATCCCCAGCTTCTTGGCCGTGGCGTTCATCTTCTTCACGAACGCCTCCGCCGAGCCCGCGTCCCAGCGCGCGAGCAGCCGCGCGATGTTGTTGGCGGAGGGGATCAGCACGGCCGACAGCGCCTGCTTCTCGGTGAGGGTCTGGCCGGCCTTGACGGTGTTGAGCGTCGACTCGTCGCCGGTGACGTCGTAGCCGCCCTCCTTCTCCGCCGTCGCGTCGATCTTGATCCCGGGACCTTCCTCCCCGGCCTTCATCGGGTGTTCCCTGAGGATGATGTACGCGGTCATGGTCTTGGCGACCGAGCCGATGGCCACCGGCGTCTGCTTGCCGAAGCTGCCCATCGTGCCGACGCCGTCGGCGTCGATCCAGCCCTGCCCCTCACCCGGCCAGGGCAGTTGCGTCTTGCCGCCCTCGAAGGTGTAGGAGTCCTTCGCGGTGAGCGTCAGGGCCGTCGCCGGCAGCGGTCTTACGGCCTGCGCGATCGCAAACACGACGACCAGCAGGAGCACCAGCGGCGTCCAGATCTTCAGCCGCCGGCCGAGCTGGCGCAGCGGCGTGGGCGGGGGCGGCGGGGTGTTCGTCAGCTCGGCCAGCAGGTCCAGCGGCGGCTTGGGAGGCAGCGGCTGCTGGGTGGTCCGCTCGGGCCCGACCTGCGGCACGAGCGCGGTGACGTCGGCCTGCGGGGGCGTGAACGGCTTGACGGCGGGCTTCGGCGCGCGGGGCTCGTCGAGCGGCTTGAGCGCGACGAACTTGCTCGTCCGCTCGGCGGGAGCCTCATCCGTGGACTTGGCGCCCTCCTCGGCGCTCTTGCCCTCCTTGCCGTTCCTGTCGTCCTTGGCGCTCTTGTCGTCCTTGGCGCTCTTGTCGTCCTTGTTCTCGGCGTTCCCGGCGTTCTCGGCGTCGGAGGCGGTGGCGGCCCCGCCGAGCTTGAGCATGGTGGTCGGCTGGTCGACGGCGGGCTTGGGCCGGCGGGTCTTGAAGACGGCGGTGGGCTGGTCGACGGGGCGCTCGTCGGCCTTGTCACCCGTCTTGCCGACCGGCTCGTCGCCGGCTCCGGCGTCTGCGGGCGCGGCGGCCTCGTCGGGCTCGTCCGAGTCGTCGGCGTCATCCGGGCCGTCGGCGTCATCCGGGCCGTCGGCGTCCTCCGGGCCGTCGGCCTTGTCGGCCGTGGCCCACTTCGGCGCGGGCTTCGCGGGGGAGCGGGGGTCGGCCTTCGGCTCGCCGGACGAAGGCCGGTCCGCCTCCTCGGCGACGCTCGCGGAACGTTCCTCCGCGTCGGCGTCGGCGTCGGCGTCGGCATCCGCGTCGGCGTCAGTGCCGGCGTCAGTGCCCGCGTCCGCGTCGGCGTCGGCCGCGCTCGTCCCGTCGGTCTTCTCGTCCGCCGAGGCCACCCACTGGGCCACGGCCGCTCGCAGACGCGCGTCACCGCCCTCAGGGGCGGCTTCCGGGGTCTTCGAGGCGCTCCCGGCGTCCTCGGCGTCCGCGGGGGCGTCCTGGGCGGTCTCCCGGGCCTCCGGTTCCTTCGCGGAGCGCTCGGCGTCCGCGGCCTCCTCCGAGTCCGTCGCGTCCTCGGCGTCCTCGGCGTCCGCGGGCTCCTCGCTCGTCCCGGCCCCGCCCGCCCGGGCCGCCGGAGCCTCCTCCCCGGCGTCCTCGGCGGTCTCGGCGACCTCGGCGGTCTTGGGCTCCTCCGCGGTCTCGGGCTCCTCGCCCGCGCCGGGCTCCTTGACCGCGTCCGCCTTGCCTGCCTCGTCCGCCTTGCCTGCCTTGTGGGTCTCGTCGGTCTCGTCGGTGTTGAGGTCCCGTACCGAGAAGACCCGGGTCGCCGTGTCGACGCCGCCGCGTGACGCCGACGACCCGCCCTCCCGTGCCACGGCGACCCGCGGATCGCGGGGCTCGCGCGAGTCGCCGGACTCACGTGCCTCGGGAACCGTGCCCGCGCTCCCCGACGTCGGTTCTGCCGACGACTCGCGCTGCTTCGACCTGTCGGGGGACTCGCCCGCCACCGATGCCTCCTCCTGATGCCGCACGCCGTCCGCGCGCCTGCCGAACCGTGAACCGCCCGCCCGGGACCCGCCTCGCGGCGCCGTCCGAACCATGTACCAGTGTCCTGTGTAGAGGGCTTGGCTCCTGCGGTAGACGAGAACGACATACCTACTGGTTCCACTACAAACAGGTCACGCACCCTCGACAGATGAATGTGAGAGGGGTCACCCTGTCATTCATCCACGCGGGGAGGCATGGATGGGCAGGAGCCGCAGAACGATTCCGGAAGAGCTTCTTCTGCTGGCGTTGGACCCGACCACGGGTACCACCGCGCAGCCGCAGTCGCTCGACCTTGGTCTGGCCGGAGCACAGCTAGTGGAGCTGGCGATGGCCGGGCGGATAGCCCCTGACGGGGATCGTATCGCCGTGGTGTCCCCACGGCCGACTGGAGATCCGACACTGGACTGCGCGTTGGAGTTGCTGCGAAGGCGTGGCGCTCCCGTACGGGCCGTCCACTGGATCGGCGGGCCGCGTCTCGGGCTACGCCAGATTTACCTCTCGCATCTGGAGCGGTGCGGCATGGTGCATGCCGTGGCGGGCCAGATGTGCGGAGTGCTGCCGACGACTCGCTACCAGGCGACGGACACCGACATCAGCCGGGAGATCAAGGCCCGGCTGGACTCCGCGATCCGCACCGGCGTCCCGCCGGACCCGCGGACCGCGGCGCTCGCCGCACTGGCGCACGCGGTCGGCCTCGGCAAGCACCTGTACCCGGGCAACGAGGGACGTTCGTCCCGCTCCCGGCTGCGGGATCTGATCAGGCACGACCCGATGGGCGGACTCGTGGCGCACGCCGTGATGGACGTCCAGAACGGCGCGGCGGCACAGCCGCGTCGCAACCAGGCGCCCGCCGGCCGTCAGGCCGGGCCGGGAGCGAGGTCCGCTCCGGAACCCGCCCGTGGCGTTCCGGCGCAGCCGCACCGCGGTCCCATGGCGCGTGTCGTGGCCCACTGAGCCGCAGTCCCACGACACCGCACGACACCGCGCACGCAGGACCGCACCATCGCAGTACACAGGACCCGTTCGGGAGCCGCCGCGGCCCGCGCGGGGCGGGGGCACGCAACCCCCCCCGCGGGACCGGGTGGGGGCCCGGGGGATAGGGGTTACGCAAAGGCGGGTAACG